>CACWGK010000015.1 GCA_902760415.1 uncultured Lachnospiraceae bacterium | reverse complement strand
AGCTCTTTCATATACAGCAAGAGGGTAACCACGTCTTATATATTCAGCTGATTTTTCATGTATTGTCTGAAGGCCTAGTTCAATCCAGACTGGTTTTAATAAGTTTAGTTCAGCTATTAGGTCTAGGACCTCGTCTGATAAGCAATCTGGCCTTGTGCCAATTGAGACAGCAACTATACAGGGATGCTCGATAGCCTCGCTATAAAGCGCTCTGAGACGCTCTACAGGGGCATATGTATTAGTAAATGCCTGAAAATATGCTATATAGCCTTCGGGCATCTTAGCTGCCACTCTTCTCTTTCCTAGATCTATCTGCTCTGTTATAGAAAGATTTTTATCCTCAGCAAAATCACCTGACCCTCCAGCAGAACAAAAGATACACCCACGGGTATCTAATGTTCCATCTCTGTTGGGACAGGTGAAACCTCCACTAATTGATATCTTATATATTTTTCGTCCAAATCTTTCGCGTAAATACTGATTCAGTGTTCGCTGCTTCAACGGATAACCTCGCATTATTATAATCTATAATAAGACTAATCTAGTCTTCTTCATAATAATTATAGGTTGCTCCATTGTCAAATGTATGATAATAGATAGTGAAATCGTTAAAACTATCATTCTCTTTATAATCTTTTTTGTGAGGCTTTGTATAGTCCTTATATTTTGATAGATTTAGATACTCCGGATAACTGAGTAACACATAAATAATCGTATCATTTTCCGCGTCCATAAGTGCATATTCATAGACATCGCCATAGCCATCAGATGCAATATACGCAGGATATTTATACATAGAATCATCATATTTTATGCAAGAATTAACTGTGTCTATTATTTCTTCTTTTTTAGATAATTGATTAATCCTTGAATTAACAATCGTACATTTAATCTCGGATAATCTTTTCTCTTCTTGAAGATAATCCTCGTGGTTATAATGAGCTTTCATTATAATATATGCATCTGAATCTAGTATTCCGTATTTAAGATGAAATGCATATTCTCCATCTAATATCTTATCTGTATTATCAGGAAATGTTTCAAGTCCTGAGTTTAGATCCGATTCATACTTTTCAAGAATTGCCTGTTTATCGTAGCTTTCAAGTCCAGATTTATTAACATGTTCTATACCAATTAATTCTAAGAATATCACTCCTAAGGTAATGCATACTATAATTATATATTTTATAGCTATAACTAATAATCCTATAAGACTTATCTTTACCGCTAGTGCGAAGCCTTTCTTTTTAATAATCTTTTCCAGGAGGCCATTAACGTATAACGTAACAATCACTAAAGCAATAAGTGCAATAAATGATACAATAACAGCTCCAAATCTAGCAGGGTTAGGTTCATAACTAGTACACTGAAGTATAATTCCTATAGTTAGAAATAAACTACCAATTATTCCTATAAGTCTTACAAACTTTAATAATTTGCTTTTTTCACTAGAGGCATAATCAGCCATCTTCGTTGCGACATCTCGAACATCTTCATCCATCATCTCACTTTGTACTTCCCCTGGCTCAGTAATCCTTTCACCTTCTATTATCTCTCTTACATCGACATCGTAATATTCAGCGATATCAACTAGAAGAGATATATCTGGCATAGTATTACCTGTCTCCCATCTTGAGACAGATCTTCCTGATACACCAAGTTTATCTGCAAGTTCCTGTTGTGTAATCCCTTTTGCCTTACGTAATTCTTTTAAGAACTTACCTGTTTTCACTTGGTCCATAAGGGGTTACCTCCTTTTCTGATAATATATTCACCTATTTATTAACAGGTGAATATGTTTACTTGCAGTATAGTATGAAGAAGTGTCTAATGTATACGACACAAAGTGAGAAAACATCGCATATTAGCTCTTTAGACACTTCTGTCTATTAATTTCCTATGATTATATAGTATCTTTTCATCAAAACTGCAAATCGAATATCATCAAGTTGAGGATTTACCAATTTCTTTTTGAGCTTCTTGCTCTTCCTTTTTACTAAGATCCTTCTTTATATCTTTAAAGAAAGCCATAATGATTATAACCATAATAAGTCCTATAGGAGCTGCACCGATTATAGTAACTGACTGTATACAGAAATAATCCTGTCTTGTAAGTATCATAGCTATTGGAAGTACAACTAAGATAAGTGACCAGAATACTAGAACCTTCTTTTCAGGTTCCTCACCAGCATTAATCTTCTTATAAGAATATGTTGATATAACCATGGTTATACTATCAATAGTTGTTGAATAAAATGTAATCATAGTTATGATCAGTAAAAGCAGACCAAATGCAGGAAGAGGCATTGTATCAAAAATCTTGATTACTGCTTCTGAATATGTTGCTCCACTATCTACATAACCTATAATATCTACTCCATGTCTATACTGCTGAGCCATGCTGTAATTACCAAGAATCATAAATGACATAAATGTACCAGCAAGTGCCCAGGCATATCCGCCAAGAACAGTATTCTTAATAGTTCTACCCTTACTTATAGCACCTATAAAGAAAGGAGTTCCTGCACAATATACCAGCCAGTAAGCCCAGTAATATATACTCCAGTTCTGTGGAAATGAGTTCTTACGGAGTGGATCCATATAAGTTGTTAGCTCTGTAAGATTACCAAACATTTTACCAAGTGACTGATATGAAGATTCAAGAATAAATCTCTGCTCGCCACCAAATATGAAGAAGTAAGCAAGAAGACCAAGGAATAAATATATACATATACTTGAAAGCTTTGAGATTCCCTTCATTCCAAGTACAACAGCAAGTGTATATACGCAAGTAATTATAAGGATAAATGAGACCTGCATAGTTGCATTTGGAGTAAATCCTGCTATTCTACTAAGAGCTTCAGAGAGAAGTGGCGCTGATACAGAAAATGTAGTAGTAACACCACATATAAGAGCAAATACAGCGATTATATCTATAGCCTTTCCAACCCAACCATCAACTATCTTATTACCAAGTACAGATCTGCAAGCCTCAGAAAACTTCTGTTTATTACATTTTCTTACGTTAATCATGTAGCCAAATGCAACCGCAAGGACTATATACATTCCCCAACCAATTGGTCCCCAGTGGAATAATGCATATGTTGGAGCCCACTCTTCTACGCCTTTATCTACAACATATTTATCTCCGGCATACATTGACCATTCAGTTAATGAATAAAAGAGAATATCAGCTCCCATAGTAGATGTAAATATCATCGAGCCCCATTTGAAATCTGAATAAGCCTTCTTATCTGTAGCACTACCAAGCTTAACTGCACCAAACTTTGAGAAAGCCATATACATAGTAACGACAAAGATTCCACCAGCGATAAGCTGATAATATATTCCACAATCATCACCTACAAAAGTTCTTACTATACGTAGATAATGAGCTGACTGATCTGGTTTCGAAATGATGATTACAGACATTATTACTACGAAGAGGAGCGGAAGAATCATAGTCACCCAGTCTATTCTACTATTAGCTTTATTAGTAACTTCCTCTTCAATTATTACATTCTTACCCTGTGCAACTGATGTATGGCTGCTCATGCTATCTTTTCCTCCTTACCAAGTCTTTCCTTAACTATCTCAAGATAATCCTTTGCGTATTTATACTGAACCTTCGCGTAATCAGTAAGATCTTGTCCCTCAATACGCTTTGCTTCAGCCCAGCTAGTCCAAAGTAGACCGTAAGTCGCAATATACGCATAGATTTTAGTTCTTGTATCATAGCTGCATTTCTGATTACGTAACTCGAAGTATTTATCTATATACCATTCCATACGTTCTCTTTCGTAATATGCAAAGATAGCAAAGCATACTATATCGAGATGCGGATCATACATAGAAGCAAACTCCCAATCAATCAGGTAAGCCCTAGGATTTGATGGATCATTTGTTATAAGATTATTTGTGTGATTAGCATCAACATGAGTAAGAATAACTTCGTCAGTGTTATCTTCTATAAACTTACGAAGTCCAAGAATTTCTTTCTTCACTTTTTCATAATCTGTGAATATTGAAGAATGTCCCTTCCATATAGGGTCATATAGATCAAACTCTCTGTAAGTATCCCATGTATAATCAACTTTAAGCTTCATATCATGTAATCTACATAGAGTTTTAAGAGATAGGATAACATCCTCATCATTGTAAGGATCACATACATGTGTATCCTCAAGATATTTAGAGATTTTAATACCAGTTTTAGGATTTATATAGATAATGTCATCACTAAATCCTAATCCATTAATGGTATCATAGATTGTCGCTTCCTTTACGCGGTCAACCAATTTATCGGTACCCACTCCAGGAATACGTACGATATATCTTTCACCCTTATAGGTAAAAACATATCCGCGGTTTGTCATACCAGTTGAAAGTCTTTGAATATCAGATATCGTAGACTCATTTACATTCAATGACTCACAAATAACACTAAGTACATCACTCATCATGTCATTTCTCCTTATTATTTGTTCACGAATGTATTAAAAGCAGTATATGGTGAACATTATATAAAGGAGATCTTTAAATGTCAAGGGGTGATTTTAAAATATTTTATATTTTACTCTTTGTTCTTAAGACTTGATAATTCTGTATCAGTAAGTAATCGGTACTCTCCTGGGGCTAAATTAAAGTCTAAAATGAGGCTTCCCATGCTATATCTTTTAAGATAAACCACCTCACATCCTTCAGCCTCAAACATTCTTTTTATCTCGTGGTATCTGCCCTCAGTAATAGTTATCTCAAAAATATAGACATCATTATATTCTGATAACCTATCTTCAAGAACTTTATCATTATAGATATTTAAAACATCAGATACTGAAGCAAATCTACGAAGTTCAGCGGGCTTTGTTAAAGTATCATCACCTATATCTATACCCTCTTTAAAATGAGTATAAATATCCTCTGAAGGCTCACCAGTTACAAATGCCAGATAAGTCTTTGAAACATGCTTACTTGGAGAAAGCAAATGATGAGATAAATCACCATCATTAGTTATAAGCAGCAGTCCTTCCGTATCACGGTCTAGCCTACCAACCGGAAAAAGATCTCTTCTTTTCTTGGATTTTATAAGATCAATTACTGTCTTCTCATTTTTATCTCGAGAAGCTGTGATAATACCAGCAGGCTTATGTAGCATATAGTATTCATATTCTGAATACCCTACTCTCTTGCCACGAACAAGTATTTCATCATTTTCTGTATCAATCTTTATTCCACTATCCTTAACAACATTACCATTTAAAGAAATAGATCCAGATTTAACTAAGAGCTTAACCTCACTTCTTGTTCCGAAACCTGAATCTGCCAAATATTTATCTAGTCTAATTTTCATATCTTATTCATCCATTAATTTAGTCTTGATCAGTATGATTAACAATATATCTAAATGAATGCTTCCACACAGGACCTTCCTCATTTAATATATATTTCCCATGTATTATACTACCTTCACTATAATTTCCGCCACTTAACGATATAACTCTACCCTCTACTTCTTCTGGTTCAGTAATCTTAAACTTATACTTATAATTATGAGTTTTTTGATAATGATAATTATCATAATTCACTACACCATTCGAAGAATAAGCTCCTCCAATACATACAGCAGTAAAGTCTTTGCCATTCTTCCGAATATTTAATGTTGACTTAATTACAAGACATATAGTTAGCGTAAATATAGTTATTATCAGTATGATACCAGTTATAATTATAGGCATTAACCATTTATATTTTAATTTATTAACTGAATTATTTGGCATAGCATTTCCTCTATAAAAATAGTCCTGGCATAAATTATTATGCCAGGACTAAAGTTCATAAGATTAGTGTTATATTACTGCATATAACCATCTGCACCAAAGTAATACTTAACACCATCGATCCAAAGTGACTGATTTACAGGATACCATCCGTTATCCTCATACCACCAACCATGTGAATCACTCTTCCATGTTCCGTGTGTATAAGTTGTACTAGCTGTACCATCAGCATTTAACCAATATCCATCACGGTACTCTGAATAATCCATGTAACCAGAAGCTGTGAAGTAATACCAAGCACCATCGATCTTAACCCACTTGCTTGTTGGGTACCATCCCTGAGTATCCTGTACCCACCAGCTGTTTCCGCCACCTTGCCATGTAAGTACTGCAGGATATGTCTGTGTACCATCAGCATTATACCAATAACCATTGTACCACTCATTTGCATGAGCACCTGAATCAGAACCGATTACATATGAAGTTGTCTGTGGATTTGGAGCATCTACATAGTTTGTACCATCATCAGAATACTGAATCTTAGCTACAACAGTAAATGTTGTACCAGTTGGAACAGACTTTCCTACTTCAACTGAATAAATTAAAGTATCTGTCTTTGCGCCAGTCTTAAGTTCACTATTTAACCAATAATATGACTTTGTTCTATGGAGTACTTCTTTTCCATTTGCATCAGTAACAGTGATTATAACTTTCTCATATTTATGAGTACATCCTCTCATCTCATACTCACAAGCTGTACATGTCTTTCCAGCCTCACCATAATATACAGCCTTTCTAGCTGTTAAGCTAGGAACATCAGCAGCCTCAGCCTTTCCTCCTGGAACTAGGGCAAATCCTAAAACAATAGCAATTGCCATGATAATACTTACTACTTTTTTCATACTTTCTTTTCTCCTTTCACCTTCTTGTTATATGAAAAAATATTTGTATATAAATCATAGTAATGTATAAGAACTATATTCTCGTTACATTACTGCTGATTAATACCTAAGACATTAAACAGATTATAAGCATCAGTTCTATCTATAGCTATAGTACTGAGCCCCATCTTATCATTACTAGCAACAGTCTCTATAATATATATGTTACCGCCAGTGTTAAATCTGTTGTCAAAAGTTTCCTTAATTTTTACAATATTATCTGTATTCAAGATAATCATACTCTGACTATCATTATAGTCCTTAACTCTTATAAACATTTAGACCCTCCAGTATTATTCTAATGTAATCTTTAAAACAACTGGGTTATGATCACTTGGAGCAAACATTGTAAACTGAGTATTCATTTCATCTACTTTTACATTATTCGATACAATAAACCCATCTATTACATAATACTGAAAATTCGACTTATCTTCAACTGAATTATATGCTTTATCTAGAGATCTGCAAGTCGGTACTGTGCTATCCATAAGACACTGGAAATCACTTCCAATATCATTTACATCTATTATTCCAGGAGTCCAAACATTTGGAATCTCAGAATGTACAGGATATGCTGATGTATCTACATTGGAAAATGTCTGATTAAAATCACCACCAGCTATAACATAGTTTCCTTTATCATATTCAGATTGTAAGAATGCTCTAATCTGTTCTGTCTGAGCCTTCTTTCCTTCACCGTCATCGTATGCTTCAACATGAAGATTAACACAAACCAATTCTTTGCCGGTAGCATTACCTTCTGAATCATAAACTGGTATACGGCTTACAAGCATACATCTTTTGAGATTAACAGTCTTAATAGGCCATTTATAAGCACAAGGAAGGCTTATTCTTTCAGCGCTATCTATAGAATACTTAGATAAAGTTCCTATTCCACTTTCAACTTTACCGATATTATCATTTAAAGGATAAGGTACATACTTTGCTTTAAAGTTATATGCAAAGGTTGCAGCATAACCATTATAATCTGAATCTTCTGAATTAATATCTTTTGTTAGAAGAGGAAGATCACCTTGAATCTTAGTAAACTCATCTTGATTATATGAACGCTTTGAATCTCTATCAACTTCTTGAAGCATTATGATATCTGGATTCATTCCTACCAGAAATCCTTGAAGACCGGCAAGATTAACATCTACTCTTTCAGGAATAGCTGTCATAACGCTGGTACCACCATCCATAAAGAAGTCTGCATTATCACCAAGTGCTCCATATCCTATATTCCAAGTAGCTATAGATAAAGAATCTCCAAGTGTAAGTTTCTTTCCAGAGCCTTCAGTTGTATCAACAGTAACTTCTTCTACATCAGCAGGTCTATATTCATTAACAGTTAGCCATCCAAAGAAGCCTCCAACTATTAATATAATAACTCCCAATATACATAAAATTACTCTTACAACTTTCTGCTTTATTGTAAGTGTCTTTTTCTCTTTAATCTGTTGCGTCTTTTTTTTCTTTTCTGACATTTTTTTACCTTCCACCCAATATAATCTTTCGATTTTTTTCAACTCCACAATTATACTACAAATCAAGTCTATTTGCATTAAAAAAGGACGACAAATGAAGTAAATCATCTGTCGTCCAAAAATATTTAAATCTAATTAAATAATCTTAATTATTTAACTTCGTTAAATCCTTCACGTGCTTCATATGTTGTATGAAGAAGCTCATGTGCCTTGTGGCTGTTAGGCTCACCAAGGAACTTCTCATAAAGGTCAACGATCTGAGGATTCTTATGTGACTGACGAAGAGTCTGTCTCTCATCCTCTGAGTAAAGAGCCTGAGCTCTCTTCTCTTTATATGTATCCATGATGTCATCTGACTCATGAGGCAGGAAGCACTCACGAACGTAAGGCTGACCACCACCGTTGATACATCCACCAGGACATCCCATGATCTCGATGAACTGATACTTTGACTTTCCTTCTCTGATCTCATCAAGAAGAACTGATGCTGACTTCATACCAGAAGCGATAGCTACATTTACTGTAGTACCATTGATATCAAGTGAAGCCTCTCTGATACCAGCGTCATGACCACGAACAGCCTTGAACTCGATTGGCTCAGATTCCTTACCAGTAAGCTTGAAGTAAACTGTACGAAGAGCAGCCTCCATAACACCACCAGTAACACCAAAGATAACACCAGCACCTGTGTAGTCGCCCATGATATCCTGATCCCAATCTTCATCTGGAAGTCTATCAAAGAGGATACCAGATCTCTTGATCATACGAGCAAGCTCTCTTGTTGTGATAACTGCATCAACATCATCAAGGCCATTAACCTTAAGCTGTTCACGCTGTCTCTCATACTTCTTAGCTGTACATGGCATAACAGATACAACGAAGATATCTTCTGGATTAACTCCATTCTGCTCTGCCCAGTAAGACTTAATGATAGCACCCTGCATCTGATGAGGTGACTTACATGATGAAAGGTGTGGAAGAAGATCTCCATAATTGTACTCAGCATAGTTAACCCATCCTGGTGAACATGATGTGATCATAGGAAGTGTTCCACCATTCTGAAGTCTGTTAAGAAGTTCTGTACCTTCCTCCATGATTGTAAGGTCAGCACCAAAGTTTACATCATAAACTCTTGTAAAACCAAGTCTTCTCATAGCAGCAGCCATCTTGCCAGTTACAGGAGTTCCAATAGGGAATCCAAACTCTTCACCAAGAGCAGCTCTAACTGCAGGAGCAGCCTGTGCTATAACAACCTTACCAGCTGCAAAAGCAGCATCAATCTTATCTATCTCTGAATGCTCCATAAGTGCTCCTGTAGGACATACATTTACACACTGTCCACACTGGATACATGGAGAATCAGCAAATGATCTATTCTCAGCAGGTGATACGAAAGTTGAGAAACCTCTGTTCTCGAAACCAAGAATTCCGAGACCATGAGCATTCTTACATCTCTCGATACATCTACCACAAAGGATACACTTAGATGTATCTCTTACAATACCAGGAGCAACCTCATCGAAATGAGTCTCTGAGTGAACGCCTTCATAAGCATCCTCACGAGCACCTGTAAGATAGGCAACATTAAGAAGCTCACACTTACCGTTCTTGTCGCACTGCTGGCAGTTCTTGTTATGATTTGAAAGAAGCAGCTCTACACTGTTACGTCTAGCTGCAGTAGCCTTAGGTGAAGAAATTGTAATCTCCATACCCTCTGCTACAGGATATACACATGATGCTACAAGGCCTCTAGCGCCAGTTGCCTCAACGAGACATACACGACATGAACCCTGATTACACTCACCATGATTAAATGCACAAAGTGAAGGAATCTCGTAACCGCACTTCTTAGCAGCCTCAAGGATAGTTAAACCTTCCTCTACCTGATAGGAGATGCCTTCTATTTTAATATTAACCATCGCCATAGTTGTTACCTCCTTATTCTTTTGAAATAGCGCTAAGTCTACAGTTACTCATACAAAGTCCGCACTTTACGCACTTCTCTGGATTGATTTCATATGATGCAAGTTTATGACCCTCAGCGATGTAATCTGTCTGAGTAATACATGAAGCAGGACAATTCTTAGCACAAAGACCACAGCCTACGCACTTATCCTTGTCAATCTTGTACTGCATAAGGTTCTTACATACATGAGCTGGACACTTCTTATCAACGATATGAGCAATGTACTCATCACGGAAATGCTTAAGTGTTGAATTAACTGGGTTAGCTGCAGTCTGACCAAGAGCACAAAGTGAGTTACTCTGAATTGTCTTACTAAGTTCTTCAAGAGTATCAAGGTCTTCCATAGAACCCTTACCCTCTGTAATCTTTGTAAGAATCTCAAGAATTCTCTTTGTACCGATACGACATGGTGAACACTTACCACATGACTCATCACAGATGAACTCCATGTAGAACTTTGCAACGTCAACCATACAGTTATCTTCATCCATAACGATAGCACCACCAGAACCCATCATAGATCCCTTCTGTACTAAGTTATCGAAATCGATTGGCTCATCAAGGAACTCTTCTGTAAGACATCCACCTGAAGGACCACCTGTCTGAATAGCCTTGAACTTCTTGCCATTTGGAATACCACCACCGATATCATAAATGAGCTCACGAAGTGTTGTTCCCATAGGAACCTCAACAAGACCTACGTTGTTAACCTTACCACCGAGAGCGAATACCTTAGTACCCTTTGATCCCTCAGTACCAACCTTAGCGAACTCATCAGCGCCCTCTCTAAGGATATATGGTACACAAGCAAGTGATTCAACGTTATTAACGATAGTTGGCTTATCCCAAAGGCCCTTTACAGCTGGGAAAGGAGGTCTTGGTCTTGGCATACCACGCTTACCTTCGATTGAGTTAAGAAGAGCTGTCTCCTCACCACATACGAAAGCACCAGCACCAAGTCTGATGTGGCAGTCAAAGCTAAAGCCTGTACCTAATATATTCTCACCAAGAAGTCCAACCTCACGAGCCTGTGCGATAGCCTTCTTAAGTCTGTTTACAGCGATAGGATACTCTGCACGAACATAGAAATATCCGTTCTGAGCACCGATTGCATAACCAGCAATCATCATACCTTCGATAACACCAAGTGGGTTACCCTCAAGGATAGAACGATCCATGAATGCACCTGGATCACCCTCATCACCGTTACATACAACGTACTTCTCATCACCAGCAGACTTCTGAGCAAACATCCACTTACGTCCTGATGGGAAGCCGCCGCCTCCACGTCCACGAAGTCCTGACTTAAGTACTTCATCAACTACCTCTTCTGGAGTCATTGAAAGAGCTTTCTTAAGTCCCTGGAAAGCACCCATACCAATTGCTTCATTGATATCTTCTGGATTGATAACTCCACAACCATGAAGAGCAACACGACGCTGCTTCTTATAGAAGTTAATATCATCCTGCTTTGTTACCTTTTCCTTTGTTGCTGGATCAACATAGAGAAGTCTCTCTACAATCTCACCACCAATAATATCCTTCTCAACGATCTCATCAACATCGTCGATTGAAACCATACGATATAGAGTATCTTCAGGATAAATCTTTACAAATGGACCCTGTGAGCAGAAACCGAAACAACCTACAATATTTACTGTAGCCTTGTCTGAAAGTCCCTTCTCTTCAAGAACCTTCTCAAACTTCTCTTTGATTTCCATAGAGTTGCTTGAGAGACATCCAGTACCACCGCAGAGAACAATATGTCTCTTACCGTCAGCACCAGTAAGCTTATCATCCAGGCACTTAGTACAAGTGGATGAGCATTCGTCTAACTTCTGAACTGTATCTATCATCTCATATCCTCCCTTCCTAAGCGTTAGCCTGAGCCTTATAATCTTCAATTATCTGTGGAACCTGGCCTACCTCAACCTTTGGATAAACCTTACCATTAATGCTTACAGCTGGTGCAATACCACAAGCACCGATACATCTAAGTGCATCAAGAGTAAAGAGTCCATCTTCTGAAGTCTCACCTGGAGCTATCTTAAGAAGCTCTGAGAACTTGTCTATAACATTCTGAGCTCCCTTTACATAGCAAGCTGTACCAAGACAGCATCCGATAACATACTTTCCCTTTGGTGTAAGGGAAAAGAATGAATAAAATGTAACAACACCATAGATCTCTGCGACTGAAATTCCAGTCTTCTTTGATACTATCTCCTGAACATCTAGAGGTATGTAACCATACTCGTTCTGGATGTCACTGAGTATCATCATGAGAGGAGTCTTCTCTTCTGTGTATCTATCACAGATCTCCTCAATTTTCGCTACCGCAGTAGCCTGTAAGTTACTCATAAGCAGCCCCTTTCGCAGTTTATTTTTACGTGAGAGTTTCCCCTTCGCGCACTGATATTATTTTACCAAATTCTATATGGTTAAACAAAATTAACTTTGTATAGGAGTATGTAATCTTTATTAAAAAATATCCTGAGTTTCTGACTCTATTTCAGTTTCTTCTTCCTGAGATTCTTCGTGTGAATCTGCTTCAGTTTCTTCAGTACTTGATTCATTAATTTTTGATGATTTTTTTGACTCTTCTTCATCATCTTTATAGATAAAAATATAGAGAATAACCAGCATAAAGGCACTGACTGTTACGCATATATCCGCAAAGTTAAATACTGGAAAATTAATAAACTTCGCATATATAAAATCCACTACATAGTTGAGACGGATTCTATCTATAAGATTACCTACCGCGCCGCCAATAGTTATGATTGTGAATATTCTAAGAAGCTTTCTGTCATCACGTTCTATATTCTTGAAAAATAAATATCCAAGAAATATGATCATAACAACCGAAATACCTGCAAGAACAGGAGTATTCTTACTAAATGAACCCCAGGCAGCGCCGGTATTCTTGATGAAGTAAAGAACTAGTGAATCACCGATAATCTTCTTCTCGTCACTATAAGGTTGCATATTTGTAACAACCAGGTATTTTGTATATTGGTCGATTGCAACTAGAATTGCTATTATTATTACAGCCAGAAGTATTCTCTTTGTTTTCATATATCTCCTTCTCTTAGACAAAGAAATAGCATCCTACGAAAGGATGCTACAACGTAATATGTCATATTATATTAGTACTAAATATTTATAAAACCTAAGTAAGTTTAGTAGACTGTTAGTCATCCATAAATGTTATATCTGCAAATGGATCGATACCATCTCCACCTAGGGTTGATCCATATACATTTGAAGAATTACTATTCTTATTTGCCATACTAAGCTTTGAACCACCAGTAGAAAGACTGGTACTTGAACCACTTTCTTTTACTTTCTCGGCAGTTACAAAATCAAAAACTCTATCTTCCTGCTCTTCTTCCTTCTTTGAACCAGCTCTTGCAACTGTATTAGCTGCATTTGGATCAAAATCATTATCATCAAGTGTTCTACGAAGCTTTCTAATAAGACTGTTAAAGTTTGCCTTATATTCAGCATACATAGCAGTAAGATCAAGTATTTCAGCCTCTAGTTTTTCGCGTTCCTGCTTAGCTTCTTTTATGATCTCATTTCCTCGACTGACTGCTTCATTCTCGATAGCCTTAGCTGTCTTTTCAGCATTTGTCTTAGATTCCTCAATATTTTTATCTGTTAAAAGAAGCTTCTTGTTTAATTCATTCTCTGTTGCTTTATAATGCTGAACAGTATCTGTTAATGTTATAACTTTCTCTTTTAATTCTGCATTTGATCTATAGAGCTCGCCATAGCTCTTAGAAACTTCATCAAAGAATGCTTGAACGTCTTTTTTATCGTATCCCAAACCAGGCTTGAATTTCTTTTGTTGAACATCAAGTGGTGTTAACATGTTGTGTCCCCCAACCCCCTAACGGTTATTTGGATGTATTATCCTAAAAATGGTGAAACTGAAGAGTTGTTAAGTATCTCTTCTCTTAAATCACCCGATACTTCTATGTTATTAGGTACAGCTATAAAGATTGAAGCTGATATAGCCTTAAGCTCGCCGCCCATACCATAGCAAGCACCACCTATAAAATCTATAATTCTCTGTGCACTTTCCAGCTGAAGACCTTCCATGTTGATCACGATTGCCTTCCCCTTCTTAAGGAAATCCGCAACAGTCTGTGCATCATCAAACTCCTGAGGTTTTATCACAAATACCTCGCTGGACTTTGGTGATCTAGGTCTTCTTTCTGAACCAGAGTCAAATGAAACAAGTTTTTCAGACGCATTTGAAGCAGGCGCTGAATTGCCAAAACTTGCAAACTTCTTTGTCTCTCTAGGTGTATGTTCATATGCTGGCTTTGCAGTAGTTCTAGGTGCAGGCTTAGCTGCCCTTCTTACTGGTGCCACATCTTCATCATCGTCGTCATCATCATCGAAGATATCATCATCTTCATCGCCTTCATAATCATCATCATCAGGAATCTTGAATAGATCAAAAAAGCTCTTCCTGCCAGTTGCCATAACTACTCTCCTTTATACTGTCTTTCTCCAAAAATGGCAGTACCAACTCGTACCATAGTAGCACCTTCTTCAACGGCTACAACATAATCGTTGGTCATGCCCATGGATAGAATGGACATATCAACATTATCTATGTTTTGAGATTTTATGTCAAGTAATAATTCATGCATGCCCTTGAAGATCGGTCTGTTTTCTTCAGGATCATCTACAAATGGTGCTATTGTCATAAGACCTCTGATATTGATATGTCTATATTTTTCAGCAATTTCTTTTACAAGAGGAAGAACCTCTTCTTTGCTGACACCAAACTTTGTATCTTCTCCAGCATAATTAACTTCTATTAGGACATTTACATGAATATTTCTCTTCTCTGCTTCTTTTTCTATAACAGAGGCAAGCTTGATAGAATCTACTGAATGAATAAGTACTGCTTTATTTATAATATACTTAACCTTATTTGTCTGAAGATGTCCAATCTGATGGAATCTAACTGGTGTAGAAACCGCATCAAACTTATCTCTAAGCTCTTGTGGTTTATTCTCTCCAAACTCTATAACATCAATCTTTATAAGCTTTTCTATATCACTAAGGGGCTTAGTCTTACTTACAGCTATAAGCGTAACTTCCTCTGGTTTTCTGCCTACTCTTTTGCAAGTTTCATTTATCTTCTCTCTTACCGCACGGTAATTATCTTGAATAACTTCACTCATATCATTCCTCCGATAAAACGACTGGATTAGTATAATGTCTGATTAACTGAAACCTGACTAGCATCCAGTACTATATTATCAAACTCTTTAAGATTCTCGTCACTCTTAAGTATCGAGAACTCATCCTGAGTCTTTACTACATTTACTTCAATATACTCAGCTACACCAGTGTTAGCAAGATATACACCTGTAAGAGTATCGCGGTCAAGCGACAGAACCGGCGACACATCAGCACCTTCTTTACCTAGTATCTGATCTGTGTCGAAAAATGTCTCTTCATCGACATAGTAATATGCATCATCACTTTTATAAATGATAAGATTAACCTTCGTTGTCTTTGAATCACCAGTTGCATCACCAGCGGTTGCATCTGCATTTTCAAATCGTCTTACAGTAACTGATTTGGAAGAAGACTTTTCTGATTCATTTATATATTCCTTAGGAATCTTATATACTTCCTTATCTTGAAGGGCTGAATTAGGAACCTTAAGTCCTTCAAACTTGTTAAGAATTATCTCGATATTTAAGAATCTCTCATCGATATAATCTACCATATACTTCTTAAGAGGTAGAACAACAAAGTAAGATTCACCTCTTGGAAGTATAGAATAAGATGAGCTGATTTCTATAGGAGAATCATTTATAGTAAATCTAAGTTTTTCTTCTCCCTGAATCACCTTGGCCTGTTCTTCAGTAACCTGGCATACTATATTCCAGCTCTCATCAGAAACTATCTTAAATACTGTAGAACCAGTATCAAGAATATCACCTGATTTAAGAGAAGTTTTCTTATAATTATTCTTGTTGAAATCATCTTCTGATAAAGTCTCTGGTGTCTTCTTCTCATAACCATCAGTATAGTAAGTTATAACACCACTTTCAGTGGACTTAATAGTCTGAAGAGTTGAGCTAACCTTTGTACCACCAGCATTAATCTGCTGCATCATAACGTCACTTGAAAGCTCCATAACTTTACTTTCTACTTCAGACTTAAAGTTATATAGATTGGAAAATGTAACATCAGAATAAGATGCTTTATAAGTATCTATTGTAGATCTGATACTGGCATAATCAGACTGAGTAAAGAGTCCGTTACCATCATCACTCTCTCCAGTTGCTTTGATAGCAGATATGATATTTCCTGTCTCATCAACTGTACATACTGGAGCATTCTTTTTAACCTTATCTCCATCGTGTACAAAGTAGATCATGTATCCAGATTTAGAACAAGTTATCTCTATCTCATTTCTAAGAGCAATACCAGTACATGTAATATTACTATTAATATTACTAGAACCAACCTTGTAGGTGGTAATAGGTTCCTTCATAAAGGAAATGATAATACTTGCTACAACATATATTAAGATGATTGCAAATATAATGACTGTAGAGTTAAGTCTGGCTGATCTGCTCAGTCTTATAACATTAGCATTTGCCCTCTTCTTTTTTCTCTGATTTGATGTGCTACTCATTTCTATCCCTTTATTTGGTTAGATTAAACATTATTCCTATCTTATCATACAGATCATCCTGAGATACAGAATCTGCGACAAATATAGAATATGAATTATTATCAATCGTTACATTAAGTGCAAGTATATTACCTGCAGCTTTTGTTGTACCTGTCTTCCAGGAATCAATAGTTATATTCGATGGAAGTTTATATGTTCCTGACAAAAACTGATTAGTCGGAGTTATATCATCATCAAGAACTTGTCCATCAGCTGTCGTATATGAATACGTAAATGAATTATATGAATCAATCTCACGAATGATATCGTACTTCTCAGCTTCCTGTAATATCAGATACATATCATAGGCAGTGATATAATGATTATCATCATGAAGACCATGAGGATTCACGAAATGTGATCCAGTAGCTCCAATCTCGTAAGCCTTAGCATTCATTCTATTAGCGAACTCAGCTTCACTTCCGCCAACATATTCAGCAAGTATAACAGCAAAATCATTATAGGACTTCATAAGAAGACCGTAGAGAAGATTTCTAACTGTTATAGTACAACCAGATTTTAACTGACTAACAAGAGCTCCCTCTTCAGTAATACTTGTATCATGCTGAAGTGTTATCTGATCATCCAGACTAATCTCGCCTTTATATAGAGCGTCGCATACAACAATTGCAGTCATAAGCTTCGTTGTACTAGCAGGATATATTCTTCTAAGAGAATTGTAGGAAACCAGAGCTTCCTTGTTAGTATTATCGACAAGAAGAGCAGCATATGTATCTTCAGAAAAGTTTTCAGGAGATACATCATTTCCATCAGGTATCACAGCATATTCTGACTGATAACCTTTATAAGAAATGGTATGAAGACTCTTACTTACTTCGATGTTATTAATAGTATCCATATCATATGGATTATCAAACTTCACATTTTTGACAATAAAAAAGGTAACACTTCCTATAGCAAGAAGCATTAACAAAATGTAATAGATAACAGCTTTACCCATTCTTTTATCCTTTTAGTTTTTATATAGACTTCTCCAGTCCAAATCTCCTCTTTCAAGAGCCTTGATAAGCAGTTCAGCTGTAGCAAGGTTAGATGCAAGAGGAATATTATATATATCACAAAGCGTAGATATCTTATTATAATCGTTGTTATGTGGCTGGCTCATACTGTTCTCGCGAAGGAATATTACCATATCCATCTGGTTACTTTCTATCTGAGTCGCTATCTGCTCAACACCACCAAGATGACCAGCTAAAAACTTATGAACATTAATGCCAGATGCTTCTTCTACAAGACGACCAGTAGTCGCTGTCGAATAAACATCATGTCTTTCAAGAATTCCGCGATATGCTATGCAAAAGTTCTGCATCAGTTTCTTTTTAGGATCATGAGCAATTAGTACTATATTCACAGTTTAACCTCCAACATTTTTCTATATATTAGTATTTTCTCTTTTGTAAACTTATATTTAAAACTATACCAATTCCTATAGCCGAACTCATAAGAGAAGTAAGTCCATAGCTTATGAAAGGAAGCGGTATACCTGTATTAGGAAGGACTCTTGTAGCAACACCAATATTGATAAATGACTGATAACCAATAAGTGATGCAACACCAACCGATATCATCTGGCCAACATCATCTCTGGCTTGCCTTCCTGCTCTAATACATTGTAACACTATAAGCAGAATAATTCCAATTATTATTACACTACCAAAGAACCCAAAAGCTTCCCCCACAGCTGAGAATATGAAATCCGTCTGCTGCTCTGAGATAAGATTGGTATCTCCGGTATTAGCTTCGCCTTTTTTACCAAGACCTTTACCCATTAACTGGCCAGAACCAATAGCCATTACAGAGTTTTCCTGCTGCCTAGATTCGTCCTCATATTCAGAAGGATAGATAAATGACATGATTCGCTTTACCTGATGTTCGTAAAGCAGCTTCTGATCTTCTCTTTGAATATACCAGAGAAATACACTAATCAAAGGAATTAGAACAAGTAAGGATACACCTATTATTCTATAACTAAGTCCTGACAGATAAAATAGTGTAAGTAACACCATAGTAAGACAGATAAGTGTCGAGAGATCAGGTTCCTGATAGATAAGAAATATAGGAATAGCCCAGAAGAATACAAAACCAAGTATTCCTCGCAAAGTATTAACCTTTTCTTCATCCATAAGCTTACTAAAGTATGTAGAAAAGAATACGATCATAATAGGCTTTGCAAGCTCTGATGGCTGGAAGGTAATACCTGCGATAGTAAACCATCTAGTAGCCGAGTTAACTGTCGAACCAGCTAAAAGAACGAGTACCAGAAGTATAACACTAAATATATAAAGAGGAATATACAGTCTTGATATAATATGATAATCAATCACAGAAAGAGCGACCATAATCAATATAGATATAGCAACACCAACCGCCTGCTTAACTGTAAATTCATCATTTACACTATTTATGATGAATACTCCAAGAACCATAAGAGAGATTACAAGGAAAAGCAATATGAAATTATAATTTTTGTAATTATATTTCTTAAACAATTTTAATCTCCTACTACTCCGCCATCATCCGTAAATGTAGCATCATTTAGAGCTTCTTTATCATACATATAAGCATATATAAATCCGGTAAGATCCGCAGCATTAGACGATGCGTATCCGTTAGGAATAACCGTTGTGACAGATACTTCAGGCGCCGTATATGGTGCATATGATATAAAGAGCGCGTGAGCCGGTCGGTCTTCACCTTCCTGTGCGGTACCAGTCTTACCTGCTATCTGTACATTTACCGAATTAAGAAGCTTATTATCTTTTAGGTCATCAGTTACAACGAGTCTCATACCTGTATGGATAGAGTTCCAAAGCGCACTATCGATATTAACCTGTGAAGCAATGGTATGATTAGAGGTTCTTACAACATTTCCTTCATAATCTGTTATCTTATTCATAAGAGATAGATTATAGCAGGTTCCACCATTTGCGATAGTTGTAACATATCTGGATAACTGAACAGGAGCATAGTTGTGTGTACCCTGTCCGATAGCACTTGTAACGGCATCATTATCCGAGAACTTCGGTGATATCTCTTCTATCTCAACTCCTGACTTAGAAGTAAGTCCAAACATTCCTGCATATTTCTTAAGACTTGCAAGACCTTCATCATCCACGTATGAACCTGATCTTGTAGCAAGTCTATAACCAACTGTAAAGAAGAAATAGTTACATGAAATATCGATAGCTGTAGGTATACCAATTGAACCATGTGTCAGGTGATAATCTCGATATATCCAACATTTAGGTTTCGTATATACATCTTCGAAGACACCAAGGTCAGTTATATATTCATCTATTCCCAGAACACCTTCAGATACACCAGCAACCGCTGATAGAGGTTTAAATGTAGAACCTGGAGCGGTTCTCATCATAGTCGCTCTGTTATATAGAGGATTGGTATGATCTTCGAGAAGCTTATTATAGTAATCAGGATCCACATAGTTAGTCAGATAATTATTATCATAACTTGGATAGCTGACCATAGCTCTTACTTCACCAGTATTTACATCAGTTACAACAACTGCACCCGAACAAGGTGTAAGGGCAAGCATAGCTGGTGTAATCTCAAGAGATGTAAGTTTAGCTATGATAAATCCATAAGGTGTCATAGCACCAGATCTAAATGCAGTTAGTTCAACATCTCCATCTTCTGAAAGAACTCCCTGATCATATAACAGCTCTATAACATCATAACTAGAGATACTACCTTCTCTAATCATATTTCGAATAACTCTGTTATTGAAATCCTCATCATCCTGAAGATACTCGATTATGTAGTCGATAAGCATACTATAGATCTCATCAGAATCATAATACTTATCATCTTCCTCAATAGAAGTAATATCTATAGCTTCAACACTTATAAGATATCTTAGAAAATCCTGAAGTGAAGTTTCATCATTTGTATAAGCAAGGAACTTATTGGAGTTCTGATTAACCTTACCAACATCATAGATTCCTTGTGAAGAAAGCATTTCACATATATATTCACAGTAATCCTTATACTCCGTATCTAGATTTTCTAGTTCTACAGGATTATCTGTAAGAAGACCCTTCATGGTCTCAAGGGTGTACCCCTGTCTTGTTGTAAAGTCACTATATACTTTCTTCTCAAGCTCAGTTGCATCCGGGCCATTCATATGTGAAAGTTTTAGCTGATTATTACTGAAAAATGCTGCATATACATCTGTGATAGGTATAATCTTTTCTTTATTACCTTCTGCAGCATATGCAATATTATGAATCTTGGACATGAGGATAGATGCGATTTCCTTCTCTAGCATGTCATAACAATACTTCTGAAGGTCAGTATCTATAGTAAGATATATATCATTTCCAGCTATAGAAGGTGTATCACTTGTAACCTCAAGAACCTTACCAAGATTATCTACATAAAGAACCTGCTCACCATCTGTACCGTGAAGATCAGTTTCGAAGACTCTCTCTATACCTGACTTTCCCACAACATCTGAGCTATTATACTTATTCTCGCCCACTTCCTCATTTAGCGTATCTATATCTTCCTGAGATGCTTTACCAACATATCCGATAATATGAGAAAAATACTTAGCATCATTATATACACGGCTGGATTCTATAAGAATATCCATACCAAGTAGATTATCCTTATTCTCAGTAATCGCAGCACGGCTCTTCTCTGAGATATTATGAGCTATCTCAACAGGAACATACTGCTGGAAACGGTTTAGCCAGAGATTGTATCTGCAGGCAAGTATCTTCATAGCAGTTTCATCATCATAGTCACTACTGATTTCAAAAAGTTTCTTAAGATACTTTACAACATCTTCAGGTTTAGAGTTCAGCTGTTCTTCCGTCAGATCATCGACTGTATCTGCAGCATAAACATCCTTTAAGAATCCCTTTAAAACAGGGCCTTCAACATTATAAGAATATTTGCCATTCTTATAAGTGATCCTAAATGATGAATCTATATCATCACCATTTGACTGAAGAATACCAAGTGTATTAGCTATAATACGATTCTTTAATACATTTTCAGAGATATTCATATTTTCAGCATCGATAGGAAGCTGATTACTATTTCCAAATGTTAATGTATAAGCTATCTTGTTATAAGCAAGCAAGTTACCATTTACATCATAAATATTTCCACGAATAGAATTAACAGTAAGTGTCTTCTCCGACTTTACCTCGAAGCTCTTTGAATAATTCTCACCTTCTTCAATCTGAAGAGTAAAAAGACGATTTATAAGAACTATAAAAAGCACGATAATAAGGAGTGTTACTGGGAACACTCTACTTTTAATATATTCTAATGTGATTTCCTTAAAGGATATAAAAAGATCCTTAAGCAATCTCATTTTTCTCTACCCTCTTCTTTATAGCTTTATTAATTCGAACATAGATTCTATATATAATAATAGTCGCAATTACAGTTGATAAAATATGCGGCAGAAATACATGAACAAAATAAAAACTCAGATTAGTTCTGTTACGAAGCAGGAACGCTGCCACATACGTAACAAAATCAAACACTGTTTCGTCGATGATGATAATAAAAACAGGCATCATAACATCCTCCATAAGATATTGCTTATGGAAGGCACCATTCAGATATCCGATTATCATAAAGAGAAATGTGTATGGACCGAGCAAAGTGCCAAAGAAGATATCATACAGAAAACCCGAGACAAATCCTGTAAGAAGTCCTTCTCTTCTTCCTCTCATTATGCCAAAAGACATAGTTACAATCAGAAGTAGATTGGGAGCTATGCCTCTAACATTATGATATGAAAAGATCACACTTTGCAAAAGAAATGAAATTATTATAAGTAATAATATTACAAAAGATCTACGCATTAGTAGTTCACTTCCTGTTTACGATCAAGGATAACTAATACATCCTTAATATCAGTGAAATTAACAGTCGGCAGAATATGAGCCGTCTGAGTAAGGTTATTGGAATCCTGCTCTACGCTGATAACATAACCAATAGTAAGTCCATATAAATATCTATCTGATACACTGGATGTAATGATCTTATCTCCCTCAGAGATAATAGCATTTTTATCTATATCAGTTGCAAGTAGATATCCAGCTTCCATTGTCTGAATACTACCCTCTATATTACAAAGATTTCCAGCAGTTCCAATCTCACCGGTAACATTAGCTCTATCATCAATGATTGCTCTAACCTTAGCATAGTCATCATAAGACTCAACAACTATTCCAAGAAGACCGTCATCGCAGATAACATTACAGCCTTCATATACCTGATCATTTAATCCCTTATTGATATAGAACTCATTGAACCAACCAGATGAATTAACAGAAAATACTCTGGCTGCAGTCTTCTCATAATCTGGATATAATTCATCTAAACTATATAAATCTCTAAGAGACTGAAGTTCAGCAAGCTCTGCTTCATTCTTACCAAGTTCATTTTGAAGATCAGTCACCTGACCTCTCAGCTCAGTATTTTCAGCTTTCAGTTCCTTTACATCACCGAATACAGCAACCTTTTCTTCTACCCAGGTACCGATATCATTAACGCCCTCCTGGAGCGGAGTGATGATGCCGCCTGTAACCTCACGAACTGGCTTAAGCACATCTGGAAAAAATGCTGACACAATAGTCAGCGCTATACATATAACTGAAAGTGCTATAAGTAAATATTTAGGACTAAGATCTTTTTTATAATTAAGTTTCATATTAATCCTTCTGCACCCATACTATAATAAGTGCCATTTCCGATAATTATATGATCAAGAAGCGGTATTCCCATCTCATCCCCCATATTTTTAATCTGTCTAGTTATAGAGACATCTATGGTACTAGGGCTAGGATCACCAGATGGATGATTATGAATGAGAACAATATTCGCAGCGTCTGCTCTTAGTGCTTCTTTGAATAATTCTCTTATAGATAATATACTTCTATCAATACTGCCCTCAGACAGTTGAACCTTTTTAATGATTCTATGAGAAGAAGTATTAAAAAGAGCATATACTCTTTCTTTTGTCATATACCTGACTTCTTCCATAAAGTAATTAGCTACTGAATCTGAAGAACTGAGCGACAGGTCAAGTTTATGCTTTTCAGAAGATATCCTTCTGGATATTTCGGTTATAGCAATTATCTGACTTGCCTTCACGTAGCCAATACCAGGAATACTTACCAGGTCATTAACATACCTATAATTAAGCCCAGAAAGTCCCTTATATATAGGGTGGGCATTTAATACGAACTGCGCTAGTTCTATAGCACTCATTTCATTACTACCCGTGCGAAGAATGATAGCTAACAGTTCAGCATCCGACAGAACTTCAGGTCCCTGTTCTAGCAGCTTTTCAACAGGTTTCTCGTGATCTGCCATTTCTTTTATCTTACATTTATTCATATACAAAAGTAAGTCAGCGACTTCTTTTGGTGAATGGACAACGATTATGTTATCACATAGCAGGTATTTTAGAAAGGTTTTTTTCCACTATTTTCTGTAGGGACATCATTATACCAAACTTAGCATGTGGATATGTTAAACCACCCTGGAAATACACTGCATATGGTGGTTTTATAGGGGCATCAGCAGATAATTCAATAGATGCTCCTGATATAAATGCACCGGCCGCCATGATTACATCTGAATCATAACCAGGCATTGCCCAAGGAACTGGTTTTACGTAGCTGTCAACTGGAGCCGCAGCCTGTATTCCCTCGCAAAAAGCTTCGATAAGCTCAGGACTTCCAAGAGTAACAGCCTCAATAATATCAAATCTATCTTCAGTAGAATCAGGTATAGCTTTAAAACCAAGACCTTCATATACATTTGCTGCAAATATTGCTCCCTTAAGAGCGGCAGCTGTAACAGTAGGAGCAAGGAAAAGCCCCTCTGCAAACTGAGCTGTTAAACCAAGTGATGCTCCGACCTCTTTACCAATTCCAGGAGTTATAAGTCTTGCAGCAGCATTTTCTATACATTCTTTTGTACCGCATATATATCCGCCTATAGGCGCAAGACCACCACCGATATTCTTAATAAGAGATCCAACAACCATATCAGCACCTACATCAGATGGCTCTATGGTTTCAACAAATTCTCCGTAGCAGTTATCTATCATAACGATAATATGTCTGCCAATCTCTTCTTCTATCTTTCTTATAAAGCTTATAGCTTCACCTATAGCTTCGACTGAAAGCGAAGGTCTTGTATCATATCCCTTCGATCTTTGAATCTCAATAAGCTTAGTTTTATCATTAATAGCCCTCTTAATGCCATCATAATCCCAAGAGCCATCATCAAGGAGACCAACCTCGGAATATGTTATACCATATTCAGCAAGGCTTCCCTTCTCTTCTCTCACTCCAATAACTCCCTGAAGAGTATCATATACAGGTCCTGCAATCGAAAGAATCTCATCTCCAGGACGTAGATTTCCAGCAAGTGCTATAGTAAGAGCGTGAGTTCCACAGGTAATCTGCTGACGAACCAGCGCGTCTTCAGTGTGGAATACTTCGGCGTAAATCTTCTCTAATGTATCTCTACCACTATCGTTATATCCATAGCCAGTCGTTCCTTTTAAATGTTCCTCAGCAAGTCTACATTTAGCCATAGCCTGCTGAACCTTTATCTGATTTATCTCAGCTATCTTATCAATCTTATTAAATCTATCACTAAGCTTTTCTTCAATTTTAGCGCAGTAATCATAAACTTCTTCTGAAATCCCTGAGCTAAGATAATATTCTTTTAAATCATTACCAACATTATTCATAGTATATACCTTGTTTTATCTTTTCTCTTTATTCTTTCATTTAAAATGAATGTTTAATTATATATTCCAATATATTTTCATCTGTCTCGACAGGCTCAAGATTATAGTCTTCAGAAAATACATCCTTATCAAGCCAGATAACATCCTTCTCTCTTCTAAACCATGTCATTTGTCTCTTGGCAAAATGACGTGTATTCAGCTTAATCTGTTCAAAAGCATCATCTAAGCTAGTATTATCACGAAGAGCAGCATATATTTCCTTATAACCAATCGCCTGCATGGAGTTCATTTCCAAAGTGCAGCCTGCCTCCATAAGACCTCGTACTTCATCAACAAGTCCAGCCTCTTTCATAATATCAACCCTTTTATTAATTCGGGAATAAAGTCTATCTCTATTCATAGACAAGACAAAATATCTTGAATCATATACTGATTTCTTCTGTCTCTCTTCGGCATTATGTTCTGATATTGGCTTACCATGGATATGATAATACTCTAAAGCTCTTATAACCTTTCGATGATTATTCTTATGAATTATCTCAGCTGATGCAGGATCAACCAATTTAAGTTCATCATACAGTTTTTCTATATCACCTGTTTTCTCAAGATATTCTTCAAGTTCCCTTCTATACTCTCGGTCATTTGAATCAGATTCTTCATCACTAAAATCCACATCATATAAAAGAGCCTGTATATAAAATCCTGTACCACCAGCAATTATAGGCATATGGCCTCTTGAAGTAATCTCATCCACTAGCCTTTTAGCTTCATTTTTAAATACTGTAACATCAAATGGAAATGAAGGATCATAACAATCTATAAGATGATGAGGTACACCTTGCATTTCTTCTTTTGTAATCTTGGCACTGCCAATATCAAAGCCCCTATAGACCTGTATACTGTCAGCAGAGATAATCTCTCCATTCATCTTTTTAGCAAGGCTAATGGAGAGATCAGTTTTTCCTACAGCGGTCGGGCCTGTAAGTACTATTAATTTTTTCATAAAATATTACTCAACTATTCTCTTAAACTTTTTATCTAACTCTTCTTTTGTCACTCTTATAAGGGTTGGGCGACCATGAGGACAAGTATATGGATCTTTCAGCTTCATAAGTTTTTCTATAAGGTCACGAACCTCAAACTCAGAAATCTCCTGATTACCCTTTATAGCAGCTTTACATCCCATAGTTGCAAGCTTACGCACAAAGATATCTTCAGTAACATTATCAACCCCTTCAGAAAGATAAGATATAAGTTCTGTAAATACTTCTCTTCCATCAAGTCCTATAAGATTAGCAGGCATAGCAGAGAGTTTTACATCATTTCCACCGAACTCTTCTATCTCAAAGCCATAAGATTTTAGATAATCTACATTTTCAAGAACAGCCTGCTTCTCTGTACTAGTTAGGGATACAACCTCAGGTGGATACATATTCTGGCTAAGAATCTTTCTTTCTTTAAACTCAGCGAGAAATGTTTCATAATTCACTTTCTCATGTGCCGCATGCTGATCCATAAGATAAAGTGAACCATCATATTCTGTAATCCAATAAGTCTTGAATACCTGACCGATTATCTTATGATGTCCCTTAGCTTCTTCAGATAAAAATCTAGATTCAGTTAATTCCTGCTGTTCATAAGAACCTTTTGGAAGTATATCATCAGACTGATTAACCAGTTTCTTATTATCAAGCTTCTCCATATAATCTTTTGGAAGAAGGCTCTCTAATATGCTAAAACTTCCTTTTCCAGAACCTGAGGCGGGACTAGGATGTGAATACGAAGATGAATCGTGCACCTCCTGAGTAACACTTGGTTTTTTGAAGGATTCAAATGAAGACGAAACATGTGTAGGCTCTATCTTATTCTCTGAAATAAACTCATTGTTTTTTACAGGTTCAAACTTTGCCTGTGTTACAAATGGAGTTTCCTTCACTTCTTTAACCGAAGGTCCTGTTATATATTCACGGTCAGCTTCTGGAATTATCTCTTTATTTGCAAGAGCGTCCTTTACTGCATAAAATACAGCATGGAACAGAGCTTTCTCATCGTCAAATCTGAACTCTCTCTTAGCAGGATGAACATTTACATCAACCATATAAGGAGGAAGTTCTATGAAGAGAGCTGTATATGGGAACTTATGCACCATAATATAGGTCTTATACGCTTCTTCAATAGCTCTATTAACAACAGGACTCTTGATAAATCTTCCATTTACAAAGTAATTCTCAAATCCTCTGTTACCCTTTGATAAAAATGGCTTTCCTATATAACCAGTCACTTTTATATTTTCATCTTTATAATCAACATCAAGAAGCGCTCTAGCTATCTCTTTACCATAAAGCGAATAGATTGTTTCTTTAAGTCTTCCATCGCCCTGAGTATCTATAATCACCTTACCACCGGAAATAAGCTTGATAGCAACATCCGGATTAGAGAGAGCCATATGTGTCATCATATCATTTATATATGAACCCTCTGTCATATTAGTTTTAAGAAACTTAAGTCTTGCAGGTGTATTATAAAATATCTCTCTAGAGATAATAGTTGTTCCATCAGGAGCACCTATACTGGTCATCTCCAGTTCTTTTCCGCCTTCTATTACGTATCTGGTTCCTGTTAATGATTCATGAGTCTTAGTTATCATTTCAACCTTAGATACAGCAGATATGGTCGAAAGCGCCTCACCTCTGAATCCAAGTGAGGATATATTCAGGAGGTCATCAACATTATCCAGCTTACTTGTCGCATGACTCATAAATGCTTTTCTAACATCTGACTCATCTATACCAGCACCATTATCAGTAACGCGAATAAGACTGGTTCCACCATCAGTAATCTCAACAGTTACTCTGGTTGCACCAGCATCAATAGAGTTTTCAACAAGCTCTTTAACTATAGATGAAGGACGCTCTATAACTTCGCCAGCAGCTATCTTATCTATAGTATGTTGATCTAATACTTTTATCATAATAATCCCTTAATTAAGTCGTTCTTTTAACTCCTGCAGATATAGCAGAGCCTTAACAGGAGTCATGTTGTCTAAATCCATATTCTTAAGTTCATTTGTTATATTCATTTCTTCAGTAGACGCAAAGAGAGATAACTGTCCTGGAGCTTCTTTCTTTGTCTCTTTATGAGAAGTGATAACCTTTATATCTTTAGCATTTCCAGTAATATCTTCCTCGCTAAGTATAGCAGCTATCTCCTTAGCTCTATCAGTTACAACCTGAGGTACACCAGCAAGACGAGCAACCTCTATACCATAAGATCTATCAGCTCCGCCTCGGATAATCTTTCGAAGAAATACGAGACTATCGCCTTCATGCTGAATTGCTATCGAATAATTATTTACAGAAGAAAGCTTATCTTCAAGATTTGTAAGCTCATGATAATGAGTTGCAAAAAGTGTCTTAGCACCAACGGTTTCCTTATCTGCAATATACTCAACAACAGCCCAAGCAATAGATAGACCATCAAATGTAGATGTTCCTCTACCAATCTCATCCATTATGATAAGTGAATCCTTCGTAGCATTTCGAAGAATATTAGCCACTTCACTCATTTCAACCATAAAGGTAGACTGTCCCTGAGCGAGATCATCACTAGCACCAACTCTAGTGAATATTCTATCAGATATAGATATAGTAGCACTATCTGCTGGGACAAATGAACCAATCTGGGCCATAAGTGCTATAAGCGCGGTCTGTCTCATATAAGTAGATTTACCAGCCATATTAGGGCCAGTAATTATCATAATTCTGTTACCCTGTTCATCCAGATATGTATCATTTGGAATAAACTCAGAATTATTCATTATCTTTTCTATAACTGGATGACGACCATTCTTTATATCGATTATTCCATTATCTGTAATTCCTGGTCTTACATAGTTTGCTCTAACAGCAACCACTGATAAAGAAGCAAAAACATCCGCAAGTGCTATATAATCAGCAGTTTGCTGAACTCTGATTATTTCATTTGAAAGTTCGTCTCGAAGCTTTACAAACTCATCATATTCGAGCCCATATAGATTCTCTTCTGCGCTAAGAATATCGCTGGAAAGACGTGACAGCTCATCTGTGGTAAATCTTTCTGCATTTGTAAGAGTCTGCTTTCTTATAAAGTAATCAGGTACAAGAGATTTATAAGAATTAGTAACTTCGTAGAAGTATCCGAATACTCGATTGAACTTTATACGAAGATTCTTAATGCCAGTCTTCTCTCTTTCCTTTTCTTCCATATCAGCAAGAATAGTCTTAGCATTAAGCTTCTTATCTCTATAATCATCTATAACAAGATTGTATCCAGTCTTGAATATACCACCTTCACGAACGGTAATAGGTGCATCTTCGTCGATTGCACGATCTATAAGTTCATATATATCTTGAAGTGTATCCATCTTCTGATACATTTCATCAAAGATACGTCCGCTGAATTCTTTAAAGAGATTCTTGATATCTGGAAGATAATGTAAGGAAGTCTTAAAGCTAAGTAAATCTCTAGGATTTGCAGTTCTCATAGAGATTCTTGTCATAAGACGTTCCATATCATAGATTGAACCAAGATATTCTCTCATCTCATCACGGTTCATGATTCCAACATTTAGTGATTCTATAGCATCAAGTCTATCTTCTATAAGAGATATATCCATAAGTGGTGCTTCTATAAAGCTTCTAAGTTTTCTAGCACCCATAGCTGTCTTCGTCTTATCAAGCACCCAAAGAAGAGATCCATATCTCATACCATCGCGCATAGTCTCGGTAAGTTCAAGATTACGCTTGGTGGATGAATCTACGATCATATAATTATCAGAAAAATATAGATTTAGATGATTAATCTGCCCAAGACTGCTCATCTGCGTATCATAAAGATACGTTATAAGTGCTCCTGATGAACATACAATCTCAGGAAAATCTTTAAGTCCAAGTCCTTCTATTCCTTGAACATTAAACTGCTTTTCAAGAATAGTTTTCGAAGCATCATACTGATACTTTTTTTCCGGAACCTTACTCTCAGTAATAGATAATTTATTGATCAAATCCAGATAGGTTGACATAAATCTTTTATCGTTAACTAATTCTGAATTTTCACTAAGAATTATTTCTTTAGGCTGATATCTGACAATCTCGTCCAGAATCTTTGAAGAGTTATTTAGACTTGTGCAGTCAAACTCTCCAGTAGATATATCTGAAACTGTAAGACCATAAACTGTACCACCTGATTTTTCAGAGCGAGAAACTTCAGAGATACACATAATATATTTATTTTTGTCATCAGATAGACTGCCCTCTCCCATACTGGTACCAGGAGTAACTATTCTGATAACCTTACGTTCTACAAGACCTTTAGCGAGCTTTGGATCCTGAACCTGCTCACATATAGCGACCTTGTGTCCATTTTCGATAAGTTTTCCTATATAAACTTCTGCAGCATGATATGGGATACCACACATTGGAGCCCTCTCCTCCATACCGCAATCTTTTCCGGTAAGAGTAAGTTCAAGCTCCCTAGATACATTTTCGGCATCCTCAAAAAACATTTCATAAAAATCACCCAGCCTGTAAAAAAGGATAGCGTCTGGGTGTTCATCCTTTGTTGCCAGATAATGCTGCATCATAGGAGATAATTTAGTTCTATCAATAGTACTTGAGTCCATTAATTAGTCCTTTATAATAGTTTTTTAAACTGCATGTCCAAGGTAATAGAAGCCTTTTGCTTCATCTAGCTTAACATCAACAAAAGTTCCTATCTGTTCTTCATTTCCAGGGAAATGTACCAGGATATTGTTATCCATTCTGCCTGTAACATAACCATCCATATGATCATTTACGCTCTCAACAAGAACACTCTTTGTCTGACCTTCAAAACGACTAGAGGACTGAGCGGAAACTTTTCTTACCTCTTCAAGAACCTTCTCAAAGTTCTTATCTACAACCTCTGAAGGTAATTGCTCCATTTTAGCAGCAGGCGTACCTGAGCGAATAGAATATATAAATGTAAAAGCTTGATCATATTTGGCATATCTGATTACATCAATCGTATCCTGTATATCTTCCTCTGTTTCTCCTGGGAAACCGACCATTATATCTGTTGTAAGAGAAACATCAGGAAGCTTTGCTCTTATCTTGTCTACAAGAGCCAGATAATCTTCCTTAGAATATCTACGATTCATAGCCTTAAGTATTCTAGAAGATCCAGCCTGTACAGGCAAATGAATATGACGAGCAATCTTTGGATTAGCAGCTATCACATCAAGAAGCTTATCTGATAAATCCTTTGGATGGCTAGTCATAAATCTAATACGTTTAAGTCCTTCAATCTTCGCAACATCAGAAAGTAGATCAGGGAAATCATAGTCAGGATGTGCCTTTATAGTCTCGCTTTCATCTAGGAAATTAATACCATAAGAATTAACATTCTGACCGAGGAGCATAATCTCCACACATCCTTCATTTACCAGTCGATTAACTTCGCACAGTATATCTTCAGGAGTTCTGCTTCTCTCTCTACCTCTTACATATGGAACTATGCAATAAGTACAGAAATTATTGCAGCCATACATTATATTTACACCAGACTTAAAGCTATACTTTCTCTTCTCAGGAAGATTTTCAACATGAGTTTCAGGTACATCGAGAACCTCAACTACTGTTTTCTTATCTGTTTCTGTTAGTTTATAGAAAAGCAGTTCAGCAAGCTTATAGAAGTTATAAGTTCCAAATATCAGATCAACAAATCCGAAACTGGATTTAATGTACTCAACTACATCAGTCTGCTGCATCATACATCCACAGATTCCTATAAGCATATTCTTGTTAGATTCTTTACGTTTTTTAAGCGAACCTAGATGACCATAAAGCTTCTGATTAGCATTTTCTCTAACAGTACATGTATTATATATAATGAAGTCTGCCTCTTTCTCGGTAGCTACTTCTTCATAACCTATACGAAGGAGTATTCCGATAAGTTTCTCAGAGTCATGAGCATTCATCTGACATCCAAATGTCTCAACATGAAATGTTGGCTTATGACCACTTTCTATAATTATCTCTTCGATTAACTCGTGACATCTATCCATAAAGAACTCCTGACGAGCAGGCTCAGTGGTAGGAGCACTTTGAATAATATCCTGATTTAATATATGTGTATCCTTAATATCCATTTGATAATCCTTACTACTTTTCTATCTTATAAAGCTTCTACTTCAGCCATCCAAAGGGCTGCAGAAGCATCGCTTGGCATTCTTAGATCGCCACGTGGTGACATAGATACGCTACCGACTTTTACACCATCTGGCATGCAGCTTCTCTTAAACTGCTGACTAAACAGTCTTCGGTAATACATAGTCATCCACTTCTTAATCTCTTCCTCTGAATAATCTTCTTTAAATGCTTTCTTTGCCAGGAAGAATATCTTTGAAGGACTATATCCATATCTGAGGCTATAGTATATGAAGAAGTCATGTAGTTCATATGGTCCAACTGCTTCTTCAGTTTTCTGTGATATATTTCCATCAGCATCCGGAGGAAGAAGCTCAGGGCTGATAGGTGTATCAAGTATATCCTTAAGTACACTCTGTGCATTTGGGAAGATATCATTTTCCACTACACTATCTATCATCCAACGTACAAGTGTCTTTGGAATACTTCCATTAACTCCGTACATACTCATCTGGTCACCATTATAAGTGCACCATCCAAGAGCAAGTTCTGATAGATCACCAGTACCAACTACAAGACCACCAATTTTGTTAGCATAGTCCATAAGTACCTGGGTTCTTTCTCTGGCCTGAGTATTCTCGTATGTTACATCATGAATCTCAGGATCATGACCTAGATCTTTAAGATGCTGTATACAGGAATCTTTTATATTTATAACTATTGGCTCAGTTCCAAGAGCCTTTATAAGATTAAGTGAATTATTATAAGTTCTATCTGATGTACCAAAAGCTGGCATTGTAATAGCCACGAGGTCACTTGGATCCTTTCCAAGCTTAGCAAGTGCCTGAGCTGCAACAAGCAGGGTTAATGTTGAATCCATACCACCTGACACACCAACAACTGGTTTTGAACCCGTAAGACTAAGTCTCTTAGCAAGTCCACCAACCTGCATCTCGAATATCTCATTACATCTCTTTATTCTCTTAATCTTAGTTCCTGGAATAAATGGTTTCTTAGATGTTATAACATATTCACCATCAGAGGAAGGAAGTGTTATATCTGATACACAAAGTGTGGTTAATTTACTTATCTCTTCTCTAAACTTAAAGGCCGCATCTGAAAATGTAGTTGATACATTTCTATCATGTCTGATCTTACCAAGATCCATGTCAGCTATAAGAAGATAGTCTGTAGCAATAAAGTCCTTATTCTCATTTATCACTGTTCCATTCTCGGCAAGAAGTGAATGACCTGAGAATATAAGATCCTGTGTTGATTCATCTGCACCAGCTGATACATATAGATAGTCAGCGTGAAGTGCAGCTGACTGATGCTTTACAAGATTCTTTCTATATTCTCTCTTAGCAATAGTCTCATTACTTGCAGAGATATTCACTATGAGTTCAGCTCCTCCAAGGGCATAGATACTTGATGGAGTTATAGGAGCCCAGAGATCCTCACAGATTTCAACAGCAAACTTTATTGAACCATTTATATCATAAATGATATTATTGCCAATAGGGATTTCATAATCATTTATCTCTTCAGTGAGCTCAATTCCAAGTTCTGAAAAACTAAGTGATGATGTGCTGAGAGTATCAGCTGAATCAAACCATCTCTTCTCATAGAACTCATTATGATTAGGAATAAATGTCTTAACACTGATTCCAAGAATACGAGTATTCATTATGACAAACGCTGTATTATAGAGTCTATTTGAAAGCTTAAGTGGAGCGCCAACGATAATCACTTCTTCTCTATCGAGAGTACTATCTATAATACGTCCAAGCGCCTCCTTAACTCCAGACATCAGTGTATCCTGGAAGAAAAGGTCCTGGCAGCTGTAACCTGTTACAGCAAGTTCTGGAAATGCTATTATAGAAGCCTTATAATCATAAGCCTCTGAAAGCTTTTCTAGTATTTTATCTGTATTATATGCCGTGTCACCAACAAATACTTTGGGTACACATGCAGCTACTCTATAAAAATCAAACATTTCTTTCCTCCTTAACGAGACTTTATATCTCTATTTATACCTTCAAGGTAAGGAACTAGAGCCGGACCATTTGGCTTTAAGAAATAGTCATCATCTAGTTCTATATATTTAAAGTTCTTTGCATGACCATCCTTCACTCTATCTATATATTCCTTTAGTTCACTAAACCTCAGGTAATATATATCATTTCTTTCAGTAAAGAGAATAAGGACAAATGCAACGCCACCTTGTTTTTCAAAGTCTTCCATGAACTTAAACTGATGCTCATGAATATTCTGAAGAGAAAATGTATCACTCTTGCATTCCTTTGCATCGAAGCATACAGCAATCTCCTGAACAACACCTATATAGTCAACTGTAGAATCCTTTTCGAAATAAGCTTCTGTGATAAGCTTTCGATCGGAATCAAACTTGAGGGGTGTAATAGGTGTAGGTATCTTCTGCACTAAAGCAAGATTACAGTTTCTATAATATTCATTTGTCGAATTGATAAGGCTCTCAAATGCTGAACCACGGAGCCCCCTTGTTTTCCATGTCGCCATATATTAAACCTCGCCTATGCCTTCATAATAAAGTCAAAACTCTTTGGCGGCTTTGCAGAAAATGTATTTCCTGAAAGATTCTTATAATCAAATGCATCTACATTCATATCTACAAGATCATCTATATTAGGAAATGATATCTCATACGCAAAAAGCATCTGAGAATTAATTCCTTTCGAAGCTTTAAATCTCTTATTTATTTCTTTATTACCGTACTTAATATCACCAATAATAGGCATACCAAGATAAGCAAGATGGGATCTAATCTGATGGCTCTTTCCCGTTATCAGTTCTATCCTAAGAAGCGATA
>CACWGK010000014.1 GCA_902760415.1 uncultured Lachnospiraceae bacterium | reverse complement strand
ATCAAGCTTCCTGATGGGGTATATGCTTTCTACTTCACATATGTTGGAGATGCAAGCAGTCTGCAGATGAGAAGCTTCGAGCTGAATTAATCATTTTATTTTCCGCATATATAATTAAAGAGTTTGTAGTTTTAGGAGTATTAGATGAAAGCAAAGGTTAGTATAGATTTAAGTAAGACTATTAGTAAGATAGATGACCGTATATATAGCTCATTTATTGAGCATCTTGGAAGAGCAGTATATGGTGGAATATATGAGCCAGGTCACGAGACAGCAGATGATATGGGATTCCGCCAGGATGTTATGAAGCTTATCAAGGAGCTGAAGGTTCCTATGGTTAGATATCCGGGTGGTAACTTCGTATCTGGTTATAACTGGGAAGATGGAACAGGTGATAAGGCTCTTCGTCCTAAGAAAATGGAGCTTGCATGGAACAGTATCGAAACTAACGAAGTAGGAATCGATGAGTTCCAGGAGTGGGCAAAGCGTGCTGAGTCAGACGTTATGATGGCTGTTAATCTCGGAACAAGAGGAGCAGACGATGCAAGAAATATTGTGGAGTACTGCAACTCTAAGACAGATACATATTATGCAAATAAGCGCCGTGAGAATGGCTTTGAAGATCCATTTGGAATCAAGGTATGGTGCCTTGGAAATGAAATGGATGGAGATTGGCAGATTGGTACTAAGAGGCCTAAGGAATATGCCAGACTTGCCTGTGAGACGGCGAAGCTTATGAAGATGGTTGATCCATCTATAGAGCTTGTTGCCTGCGGAAGCTCGGGTCCTTTTATGGAGACCTTTGGCGAGTGGGAAGAGACAGTACTTAGAGAAGCTTATGAGCATCTCGATTATATATCACTTCATAGTTATTACGGAAATCCAGATAATAATTCTCAGGAATATCTTGGTTCTGCAGCAATCATGGATAAGTTTATCAGAGATGTTGTGGATATATGCGACAAGGTAAAGGCTGAGAAGAAGTCAGAGAAGCAGATTAATCTTTCTTTCGATGAGTGGAATGTATGGTTCCATAGTAATGAACAGGATAAGAAGCAGGAGCCATGGCAGATAGCACCTCCACTTCTTGAGGATATGTATAACCTTGAGGATTCAATCGTGGTAGGTGACCTTATGATCACACTGCTGAAGCATAGTGATAGAGTTAAGATTGCTTGTCTTGCGCAGCTTGTAAATGTTATCGCACCTATTATGACAGTTACTGGTGGCGGAGTATGGAAGCAGACAATTTTTTATCCATTTATGTATACATCAGTTAATGGTCGTGGATCAGCTCTTGAGACAGAAGTTGTATCAGATACATTTACAGAAGGAAAGGCTGAGAAGGTTGCAAATGTTGATGCAGTTGCAGTTCTTTCTGAAGACGAGAAGACTATATCTCTCTTTGCAGTTAATAGAAAGCTTGGAGAAGATGCTGAACTTGATCTTTCTGGATTTGAAGGATTTAAGCTGGAGTCACACGTTTCTATGGAAGGTGGTGATCTGAAGGCGGGAAACTCTATGGAAACTCCAGATAATGTAACTCCTGTGACTCATGAGGTGGGAGATTCTATCGTATTAAAGGGCGGTTCCTGGAACTTCCTCAAGTTTACTAGATAATTCAGCGGAGACTAGTTTGATATGAGTGCTTTAAAACTAAGTAAAGATTCACAGGTAAGATTTATATATGAAAATGAGACGCTAAGCGGCGTTAAGAAGATATCAGAACTTGTAATGAAGGATGTGGAGCTGGTGACAGGTTCACATCCTATTAGTGCGTTATATACTGATACTTTGTATCAAAATGCTACTAACTCAGGGGTAGATATACTTTTTGGAACTATTGGACAAAGTCCGATGCTTGACTCCCTGAAGGATAGTGGCGAGATATCATATGAGGGAATAGCCGGTAAGAGAGAGGTATATGGTTTCTTTCCTCAAGTTGTGGAAGAAAAAAATAGACTTATCATAGTAGGAAGTGATAAACGCGGTACAATATACGGACTCTTCCATCTATCAGACCTTTTAGGGGTATCTCCACTTGTTAACTGGTCTCTGGTAAAGCCAGCTAAGAAGGAACTTATACTAGCAGAAGCAGATAGCTTCATTTCAAAGGAACCATCTGTAAGATATAGAGGTTTCTTTATAAATGATGAATGGCCAGCATTTGGTAATTGGTGCACGAAGAACTTCGGTGGATTTACAGTGAAAGCCTACGAAGGAATCTTCGAAATGCTTCTTCGTATGAAGGGTAATTATATGTGGCCGGCCATGTGGTCCTCCTGTTTTGCAGAGGATGGCCCGGGGCTCGCCAGTGCAGAACTTGCAGATGAGCTTGGAGTTGTGATGGGGCTCTCTCATCATGAACCTTGTCTTCGTCATGGTGAAGAATATAGCCATGTTAGAGGTAAGGATTCTATATATGGTGATGCTTGGGATTTTCGTTCGAACAAGGAAGGTATCACAAGATTCTGGAGAGATGGTCTTAAGAGAAATGGTCATCTTGAAAATGTTATCACCGTCGGTATGAGAGGCGAGAGAGATTCTATGATCCTCGGAGAGAAGGCAACTCTTAAGGATAATATAGAGCTTATAAAAGATGTTCTTAAAACTCAGAATCAATTGATTGCTGAGGAGGTTAATCCGAATCTCGAAGATGTGCCAAGAATGATAGCTCTCTATAAGGAAGTAGAGTCATATTATTACGGCGATGAAAACACAGAAGGATTAAAGAATACATCTGATCTTGATAATGTAATTCTCATGCTTTGCGATGATAATCACGGCTATGTGAGAAGTCTTCCGGATGAAGATATGAAGGATCATAAGGGTGGCTTTGGAATGTATTATCATTTCGATTATCACGGTGAGCCAGTATCTTATGAGTGGATTAATTGTACATATCTGCCAGAGGTGTGGGAAGAGATGACCACAGCTTATGAGAAGAATGTACGTGAATTATGGATTGTAAATGTTGGTGATCTTGGTCTAAATGAGATGCCACTTTCTTACTTCCTTGATCTAGCCTATGACTATGATAAGTACGGAATCTCAGCACCTAACAGCACTAAGGATTATCTTAGAAAATGGATGAAGCTTCAGTTTGGTGGTGCATTTTCTGAGGAAGATATAGACAAGTTAGCGGATATCTATAACAGATATAATAGACTGCTTCATAACAGAAGACCTGAACATTTAAATGAAAAGGTATATCATCCACAGAACTATTATGAGACTTATAAAGTTCTTGCTGAGGCGGAAGAGATTGAAAGAATCTGCAAAGAACTGGAAGCTAAATGTCCAGAGGAGAACAAAGATTCTTATACTCAGCTTATAACATATAACGTTCTGGCTGGAGTAAATCTTGTAAAACTATGGCTGTATAGAGGACTTAATCACTACTATGCATCTATAGGAGCTGTAGTAGCAAATGAATATGGAAAGCTTATGAAAGAGTCTATAAGACGCGATGCTGAGCTGACGGATAAGCTACATACTGCTGCAGATGGAAAATGGTATGGCTTCGGTCTAGGTACTCATATTGGCCTTAAGAACTGGAATGCAGAAGAGGCTGCATTTCCTGTAGTTGAAGAGGTTATTCCTGTTCCGGGAGCAGGACTTGTTGCAGGACTTGTAGGAGAGACGGGCTCGACTTCAGGAATGGAGTGGACTGGAAAGAAGCTCTGTATAAGAGAATTCCTTACAGGTGACGCTTTATCTGATAAGCAGACAGCTCTTATCTTTGTTGCTTCAACGGGAGATAAGAGTGTTAGCTATAAGACTATCGTTTCCTCTCCGGCACTTAGTGTAAGCAAGTCGGAAGGTACTCTTTCTGAGGCGGATGTATTTGAATATATTACTGTAGAAGTTGATAAGACTAAGATAACTGCGGAGTCAGAACTTTTCTTATCTGTAATATATGAAGGAGGAAAGATTCATTTCGATGTAGAACCAAATATGATAGATCCTCAGATTGTGAAGGAGATAAAGAGTTCAGATTCTTATAACGACACATTTATAGAGGAAAGAGGCTTTGCAGTTATAGATGCTGCTCACTTCTATAGCGAGTCTCATAATACTTCTAACAAAGAGTTTAAGGTAGTGAGTGATCTCGGTAGATGTGAGAATGCGATTAAGCTTTTTGATATAGATAGAAAGACATATTCAGCAAAGTCGGATGGACGTTCTCTTGTTTGCTACGGCGTATATGTTCAGCATCCTGGAGAATATGACATCATGTTTCAGCTTCTTCCAACACATGCATATGAGTTTGGGCAGAAGATAAGACTGAGCTACGCTATAAATGAGGAAGATGCAAGTATTCTTGAGTATAAGACAGAGGATCTGCAGAACGGAGTATGGAACAGCTGGTCTGATGGAGTTATGTCTCATGTGAGAATAATCAAAGGTTCATGTACTCTTGAGGCAGGACATAACTGCATAACATTCTTTGGTGAGGCAGAAGAAAATATACTTGAGAAGATAATCCTGGTGAAGAAGGGTGAGAGTATCCTTCCATCATATCTTGGACCGCGTGAAAGCGTAAGACTTTAAGAGTGGATTTATAAAGTGGCAAAAAAGAATTATAAAGTTATTTATTAACATATAGGAGAAAAAGATTATGAAAATGTCATTTCGCTGGTATGGTACCGGCAATGATTCTGTATCACTCTCCGATATAAAACAGATTCCGGGGGTTGAAGAGATTGTTTGGGCTCTTCATTATAAGCAGCCGGGTGAAGTCTGGGAAGTAGAAGAGATACAGAAGGTGAAGGATGAACTGGACGAATACGGCTTCGGTATGGAAGTTGTTGAGTCTGTAAATGTTCATGATGATATAAAGACAGCGGGCCCAAAACGTGATCTATATATCGAAAATTATAAGGAAACACTCAGGAATCTTGCTAAGTTCGGAGTAAAGGTTGTCTGCTATAACTTTATGCCAGTCTTTGACTGGACAAGAACAGATCTGTTCCATCCATTACCAGATGGTTCAACAGCACTTTATTACGAGAAGGATAAGATTAAGCAGGATCCCAAGGAGATGGCTGAGTATATCCTTAAGGAGTGCAAGGGCTACACCATGCCTGGTTGGGAGCCTGAGAGAATGGCGGTTCTTGAGGAACTCTTTGAGAAGTATAAGGACGTAGATAAGGAAACTCTCTGGGAGAATCTTAAGTATTTCCTGGAGGCTCTTATGCCAACATGTCATGAGACAGGTATCAAAATGGCTATTCATCCGGATGATCCACCATGGGATATCTTCGGCCTGCCAAGACTTCTTGTGGATGCAGAGTCCGTTGATAGATTTGTTAGCATGGTTGATGATCCATATAACTGCCTGACACTTTGCAGTGGTTCTCTTGGCTCAAATCCTAAGAACAATGTGGCTGAGATTGTTAGAAAACATGCAGATAGAATAGCATTTGCGCATATTAGAAATGTAAAACATTTCCCTAATGGTGATTTCAGTGAGGCATCACATCGTGACTGTGATGGTGATACAGGAATACTTGATATCATCAAGGCATATCATGATGCAGGTTTTGACGGATATATCAGACCTGATCACGGTCGCCATATCTGGGGAGAGAAGTGTAGACCGGGCTACGGATTATATGATAGAGCACTTGGAATAATGTATATTCTTGGTGCCTGGGACTTATTAGATAAGTTGAGTAAGTAAAATAGTCAAAGAGGTATAAGTTTTGAAACTAAGTATTGAAGGATTAAAGGATAAAGCGGCTTGGGAAGCTGCAGGAATTAGTATTCCAGATTACGATATTGAAAGCGTAAGAGCAAAGACCAAGGAAGCTCCTGAGTGGGTACATTTTGGAGCAGGAAATATATTCCGCGGTTTTATTGGTGGTATAGCGGATACTCTTATAGGAAAGGGAGAACTTACCACAGGTATTATAGCTTCAGATTCTTTTGATGGGGAAATCATCGATCGTATATATGAGCCTTTCGATATGCTTACTCTTTCTGTTGGATTAAAGTCTGATGGTAATAGCATAAAGGCAGTAACAGCGGGAATTGCTGATGCTGTTAAGGCAGATAAGGATCACTTAGATACACTTCTTGAGATTGCTTCGAAAGAGTCCCTGAAAATGATATCATTTACCATTACAGAAAAGGGTTATCAGTGTACAGATATATCTGGAGATACACTTCCATTTATAGATGCTGATATTACTGCGGGACCAGATGCACCTTCCACTGCATTAGGTGTAGTTACTTCTATGCTTTATGCCAGATTTAAGGCTGGTGCTGCAAAGATTGCTTTAGTCAGCATGGATAACTGTAGCCAGAATGGAAAGAAGCTTCGCGATGGAGTTCTCTTTATGGCAAGAAAATGGGAGAAGAGAGGCTTTGTTACAGAAGGATTTGTAGATTATGTATCTGATGAATCTGTTGTAGCCTTCCCTTGGAGCATGATCGATAAGATTACTCCTCGCCCAGATGAGTCTATAGCTAAGGAATTAAAGGATCTTGGCGTAGAGAATATGGATCCAATCATTACAGGAAGAAATACTTATATAGCTCCATTTGTAAATGCTGAGATACCTGAATATCTCGTAATTGAAGATTCATTTCCAAATGGCAGACCACCACTTGAAAATGCTGGTGTCTATATGACAGATCGCGACACTGTTAATAAAGCTGAGAAGATGAAGGTTATGACTTGTCTTAACCCACTTCATACTGCGCTTGCGATAACAGGATGTCTGCTGGGATATAAGAAAATCTCTGATGAGATGAATGATGAAGATTTAAAGAAGCTTGTATATAAGCTTGGAGAAGAGGGTATGCCAGTTGTTATAAGTCCTGGCATTATAAGTCCTGAGGACTTCATAAAGGAAGTTCTTGAAGAGAGACTACCTAATCCATATCTTCCTGATACTCCACAGAGAATTGCAACTGATACAAGTCAGAAACTTGCTATCAGATTTGGCGAGACTGTAAGAGGCTACGCACAGAAGGGCGAAGAGGATAAAATGCGTATTATTCCATTTGTTCTAGCAGCATGGCTTAGATATCTTATAGGTGTGGATGATGAGGGTCGAGAGATGCTGCTTAGCTCTGATCCTATGCTGGATGTGCTGAGAGATGCTCTTGAAGGAATAACTCTTGGGGATACCGATACAGATATGTCTGGAGTTAACTGGATTCTCAGTAAAGAAGAACTATTCGGTATAAATATATTTGATACAGATGATTTAGGTGGAAAGATAAAGAGACATTTTCTGGAAATGTTAGAAGGTCCGGGAGCAGTTAGAAGAGCTCTTTCGAATCTTGTAAACAGTTAAGAAGTGCATATCTGGATTAAGGAGAATACATGATTAAGTTATCAAGTTTTTTTAGTGATTATATGGTACTCCAGAGAGATACAGAGGAGAATACTCTGTGGGGCTATGCCAAGGATGAAGTCTTCATTCAGTTTAAGGGCGAAGGAGCTCAGTCTGGTGAGGTGATACTAGATGGTAGTTTCAAGGTAGAAGAGGATGGACTCTTCGTGGCTGAACTGCCAAGTCATCCTGCAGGTGGAGACTATACTGTAGTTATATGTGATGCAGATGGAGAATCTAGTAAGATAGTCCTTCAGCATGTAACATTTGGTGACGTCTTTGTATGTGGTGGTCAGTCCAATATGGAACTGCCTATAGCACGTACTATGGAGCGCTATGCAGATGAGATAGAAGCTACAGATAATAAGAATATCCGATTCTTCAGAGTTCCAGAGAAGTTTAATTTCCATCATACAGAGGAACTTATAGAGAGTGGTGCTTGGGCCTATGCCAAGATGCCTGAAATTCTTGACTTTGGTGCAGTAGCATACTTTGCCGCTAAGGAGATAAGTGATAGGGAGGGAGTTCCAGTCGGAATATATAATACAGCGATTGGTGGTACTCCTATAAAATCCTGGGTTAGTGAAGACACTATGCGTGAACTTGGACTTCATATAAAGGAGTTCGAAGAGTGCCAGAATGATGAGTGGGTTCAGGAGACTATAAGAAGAGAACAGGCTGAGGATATTGCCTGGAGAGAAGATGCAGATAAGTCATTTGAAGCTGATTTATCTGGTAACCTTAGCGGTACCTTTAATGTGCCAGGTTTCTTCAAAGGAACTCCTCTTGGAGATAAATGTCTTGCTGTTCTTTTTAGAAAGGAGTTTGAGCTTCCAGCTGGCTGGAGTGATACAGATACAAAGCTTTATCTCGGAGCTATCATAGATTCAGATAAAGTCTACGTAAATGGAGAGTTTGTAGGAGATACTGGATATCTCTATCCTCCAAGAATATATAAGATTCCAAAGGGTCTTCTTAAGGAAGGCAAAAATGTTATAGAGATAAGATTTCTTGTCTTTAGAAAAGAAGGCGGATTCATGCCAGGTATTGGTAAGGATTACCTTATAAAACGTCCAGATGGAGAGACCTTCTCTCTTGCTGGAGAGTGGGAATATACAGTTGCTAAGGAGATGCCATATATTGAGAATCTTACATTCTTCTCATATAAGGCAACTGGTGTATATAACTGTATGATATATCCACTTAGGCGTCAGAAGTGTCGAGGATTCTTCTTCTATCAGGGTGAGTCAAATGTTGATGATTACGCAACCTATCAGGAAGAGTTCGAGGCTACTATAAAGGATTGGAGAAAACTTTGGGGTGATGATTCATTACCATTTATGTTTGTACAGATTGCATCCTTTAATGATGGTGGAAGAGAAGGATACCTTGGCAGAAGAAGTTATCTGACAGAGGCACAGAGACGCTGCTGCAGACTTCCTAGAACTGCCCTCATACAGGCTTATGATCTGGGAGAGTTTAATGACCTTCATCCAACTAATAAGAAAGAGGTTGGTAGACGTGCTGCACTTGCTGCTGAAGATCTTGTGTATGGCAAGGATAAGTATATACCTGGCCCAGAACGTGTAGATGTCGAGTTTACTCATGCATCTGATAGTGAGGACGAGGCTAAGGTTATATTTGAGGATAGTATTAAACTGATACTAAGTCACGGTATAGATGCACTGATTGAAGAAGATAGAGATGAAACTAATGTAAAGGGCTTTAGTTACTGGATAGGTGATAAAGCATATGATGCATATGCAGAGATCGTAGACAGCAATAAGGTTCTTGTAAGATATCCCAAAGAAGCAGAGGTTCTGAGTTATGCCTGGAGTGATAGTCCACTCGAAGCAAATCTTTATTCAGAGGACCGTTTGCCGGTAGTACCATTCCGAATAGAACTAAAATAATATGCTTTAGAAGGGGGAACTATTTAATGCTTAGAGAAGTAAAGGTTGAAAATGGTATCGTAAGAGGCGTCGCATCTGCGGATCCTCGTGTTACATCATTTAAAGGTATTCCTTATGCTGCACCACCTGTTGGTAAGAATCGTTGGAGAGCACCACAGCCTGCAGCTGACTGGGAAGGTGTTCTGCTTTGTCAGGAGTTTGCTCCTATATCAATGCAGGATCAGCCTGGAGTTGGAGAGGATGTATATTGTAAGGAGTGGCACGTAGATCCAGATATTCCTATGGATGAGGACTGCCTCTATCTTAATGTATGGACTCCAGCAAAGTCAGCTGATGAGAAGCTTCCTGTACTTGTATGGTACTTTGGCGGCGCATTTCAGTGGGGATATACAGCTGAAATGGAGTTCGATGGAGAACGTCTTGCTAGACGAGGAATCGTAGTAGTCAGCGTAAATTACAGACTCGCGGTTATGGGATTCCTTGCACATCCAGAAATCACTAAGGAAAATCCAGATGCTCCAGCAAACTTTGGACTTCTTGATCAGAAGGCTGGACTTAACTGGGTATATAGAAATATAGCTGCATTTGGTGGTGATCCAGAAAAGATTACCATAGCAGGACAGTCAGCTGGTGGCGGAAGTACTATGCAGCAGCTTACATGTCCAGATAATAAAGATATCGTAAAGGGAGCTGTTATCCTTAGCGGTATGATTGATATGGATGGACAGACAGGAGATATCTTCAATCCACTTACACTTGAAGAAGCTGAGAAGAACGGAGAAGCATTCTTCGACTTTATTGGTGTAAAGAGTCTTGAAGAGGCTAGAGCTATAGATGCTGCAAAGATTCGTGATCTCTATGGAGAGTATTCACCTATGAACTTTGCTCCGGATTCTCCTCCAGATCTATCTAAGAAGATGTTCCCTATAATAGATGGTAAGACTTATCTTGGTAATCCTCTTAGACTTATAGAGGAAGGAAAGTACCCAGATGTACCTGTTATTACAGGATATACAAGTGATGAGTTTACATTTGGCGGAGTAAATGTCGTAGAGAAGAGCGTAAAGAGCTCTGTATCGAAAGCTATCGAATGTGGTAAAGCTGAAGGAAAAGATAGAAGATTTTACTGCTACTGTTTCGATCCTTCTATCCCTGGTGAAGATAATCCAGGAACATTTCACTCAGTTGATCTCTGGTTCTGGTTTGAGTCAATCCAGAAATGCTGGAGACCGTTTAAGGGTAAGCATTTTGATCTGGCAAGACAGATGTGTAACTACTTTGCTAACTTCGTTAAGACAGGTGATCCTAACGGACTTGATGCGGACGGTACTGAGATGCCTCGCTGGGAGACCTTCGATGCAGATAAGAAGGAAGTACTGAGACTTACAGAAGATAAGTAATATTATAAGATAATTAGTATTTGGATATAGTATATAAATGTTTGAGTAAAAAAGGAAAAGGGTGCCTATGAGAAGTGTTATAGATGATTATTTCTTATTACATAGTAAGTCTGCACTTAAGCTCTTTAATGAGCATGCGGCGAATATTCCAATCATAGATTATCATAACCATTTGAATCCTCAGGAGATTGCTGAAGATAAGCAGTATGAGAATATGACTGAGGTGTGGTTAAATGGTGATCACTACAAGTGGCGTACTATGCGTGCGATGGGTTATTCTGAAGAGCTCGTAACAGGACGCAGAAATGTAACTGCTGTGGATAGCTTTATAGATGATGAGGAACTTGATTATCGCAGATTCCTCGCATTTGCTGATACAGTTCAGAATATGGTTGGTAATCCAATATATTACTGGACTCACCTTGAGCTGAAGAGATATTTCGATATAGATGAGGCTCTGACTCCAGATACTGCAGATTATATCTGGGATAAATGTAACGCTATGCTTCAAAAAAAAGAGTTCTCTGCACAGGGACTTCTCAGAAAGCAGAATGTTCAGGTTCTCTGTACAACAGATGATCCTGTAGATGATCTGGTATGGCATAAAAAGATAGCTCAGGATGTTGATGATATAAGTGTTAGACCATCCTTTAGACCTGGAAATGTACTGGGAATCGAGAGTGAAGGCTTTAATGCTTATATAGAAAAACTCGCAGAAGTGTCAGGGGTTTCTATAACAGATGTTGATTCACTTCTTGCAGCTCTTGAGAAGAGACTGGATTACTTTGTAAGTAATGGCTGTCGTGTATCAGATCACAGTCTGGAATGTGACTTCTTCAGAGATACAGATGTTGCATCTGTAAATCAGATATTTAAGAAGAGGCTCTCGGAGACTGGAGATACTTCGATAACATTAGACGAGGCTGCTGCATTTAGAGGATATATCTTAGTCGAACTTGGCAAAATGTATGCTGAACGCGAACTTGCTATGCAGCTTCATATCGGCGCACTGCGTAACAACTCTGACAGAATGTTTAAGCTGCTTGGTGCAGATACAGGTTTTGATAGTATAGCTGACTTTAACTACATGCCTCAGTTGGCAAAGCTTCTTAATGCTATGGATCTTGAAGATCAGCTTCCGAGAACTATCTTGTATTACCTGAATCCAAAGGATGCTATGGCTATGGCAACTCTTGCTGGTTGCTTCCAGGGTAATAACAAGGGAATCAAGGGAAAGATTCAGTTTGGTAGTGCTTGGTGGTTCAATGATCATAAGTATGGTATAGAACAGCAGATGCAGATTCTTTCTGATTCTGGAATGATTTCTACATTTATTGGAATGCTTACTGATTCCAGAAGCTTCCTGTCGTTCCCAAGACATGAATACTTTAGACGTATTCTATGTGATCGTATCGGAACTCTTCTTGAGAATAATGAGTATCCATACGATATGACATTCTTAGGAGATATGATAGAAAATATCTGCTTCAATAATGCAAAAGACTACTTTGGATTTGACTGATTAAGATAAGGAAGATAGAAATGAAGACTATAAATGAGATTAAAGATGAGTTTAGAAAGATAGGTATAATCCCAGTGGTTGTACTTGAGTCAGAGGAACAGGCTGAGCCACTGGCAGAGGCGCTGATACGCGGAGGACTTCCAGCAGCAGAAGTTACATTTAGAACTGATGCAGCAGCTGGTGCCATCCGTAGAATGAAGGATAAATATCCAGAACTTCTTGTAGGAGCGGGAACTGTTCTTACAAGAGATCAGGTAGATAGAGCTGTTGAAGCTGGAGCAGAGTTTCTAGTTAGTCCGGGACTTAATCCAGATACAGTAAAGTATGCTATGGAAAAGGGCGTTCCATTTACACCAGGTACACAGACCCCAAGTGAGATGGAACAGGCTATGGCTCTTGGACTAGACTTTGTAAAGTTCTTCCCGGCAGAGCCATCAGGTGGACTTGCTATGATAAAAGCTGTAGCAGCAGCATATACTAAGCTATCTTTCATGCCTACTGGCGGAATAAATGCAAAGAATGTTGTTGATTACTTAAAGTACGACCGAATAGTTGCTTGCGGAGGCAGCTGGATGGTTAAGAAGGACTTGATAGATTCTGGTAATTTCCAGGAGATTGAGAGACTTGTTAGAGAGGCTGCAGCCCTCGTTCAGAGATAGATTACTAGACTAAAATTATACTTAGAGGATATAGAAATGATAAATAAGTTAGTGTTAAAATCCAGAGAAGAGTGTAAGTACGATATGCTCAGCCTGGGCGAAGTTATGCTTCGCATGGATCCAGGTGAAGGAAGAATCAGGACCGCGAGAAGTTTCCGGGTATGGGAAGGCGGCGGTGAATATAACGTAGCCCGTGCACTTCATAAGTGCTTTGATATGAAGACTGGAATCATGACAGCTATAGCTGATAATGAGGTTGGACTTCTTATAAAAGATCTTATAGAGCAGGGTGGTGTATGTACTGATCTTATAGCCTGGAAAGAAACAGATGGTGTAGGAAAGAAATGTCGTAACGGCATTAACTTTACAGAGAGAGGCTTTGGTATAAGAGGCGCTCTCAGCTGCTCAGATAGAGCAAATACAGCCATATCGCAGGCAACTATCGAGGATTTCGATTTTGAGTATATATTTGGAACACTTGGGGTAAGATGGTTCCACACAGGTGGAATTATGGCTGCCCTATCTCCTGAATCTCAGAAGCTTGTTATAGAAGCTTGTAAGATTGCTAAGAAGTATGGAACTATAGTTTCATACGATCTTAATTACCGTGCATCCCTTTGGGATCTTGCTGGTGGAATCGATGAATGCGTAAAGGTTAATCGTGAGATTGCAAAGTACGCAGATGTTGTTATAGGAAGTGAAGAAGACTACGTAGCCTGCCTTGGATACGAGGTAGAGGGAGCAGACGAAGGTTTTAAGGAATTAAATGTCGACGCCTTCAAGAAGATGCTTACTCAAGTTGCAACTGACTTCCCTAACATCAAGATTCTTGCAAATATGCTTCATACTGTTAGAACAGCAAGTATAAATGACTGGAAGGTGCTTTGTCTCGCTGATGGAGATATCTGCATGTCCAGAGAATATGAAGGACTTGAGGTTCTAGATAGAGTTGGTATAGGAGATTCATTTGCAGCTGGATTTGTATATGGACTTATGACATCAGAGGATCCAGAATTAGCTGTGAATTATGGAGCGGCTCACGGAGCACTTGCTATGACAACTCCTGGCGATACATCTATGGCGCGACTTAGTGAAGTAGAAGCGATTATGAATGCGGCGGGAGCTCGAGTAAAGAGATGAGAAAGTTTAAAGATTTTATCTGGGGAGACGGTGAGTATAACTACGAAGCGTCTTACGGATTTTGTCCAAGTATTCATGGATTTATTCATGATGAGGTTGATGATAAAAGAGATGTAATGCTGGTTGTTCCGGGTGGTGGATACTGTATGTGTACACCGCATGAGAGTGAGATTGTTGGAGATGTGTTTTATAAGCAAGGAATGAATGTATTCGTTCTGACTTACACCACTGATATCACTATGTCAGTACCTCTTAAAATGCAGCCTTTAGAGGATGTATCTCGTGCAGTTAGATATATTCGTAAGAAGGACGCAGAGTATAATATAGACGGGAAGAAGCTTATATTATGCGGATTTTCAGCAGGCGCTCATGTTGCTGGAAGTTTAGCGGTTCATTTTAAGGATGTTGCTGATAAGTCTGAAGAATATGCAACAATCAGTAATAGACCTGATGGAGCTATTCTGGCATATCCAGTTATTACAACTGGTGAGTTTACTCATGAATATTCAGTTCAGGCACTTCTTGGAAAGAATCCTACTGATGCAGAGCTTGAGTACTTCTCTTTGGAAAAGCAGGTGACTTCGGATACACCGCCGTGCTTCATATGGCAGACTCTGACAGATAATCTGGTTCCAGTTGAGAATAGTTACTTAATGGCTGAAGCACTAAGGAAGCAGGGGATTATGTATGCACATTATGTATTCCCTACAGGATTCCACGGACTTAGTTATCCATGCGAGAAGTTCTTTACCCCACAGGTTGGTGGAGAGTACGGCTTCGAACAGCTTGAAAAGGCTGTAGCAGCAGTTAAGGCTGGACATGGAGTCAGGGTATCGGAGCAGCGAAAGAAGGAACTTGAAGAGCAGTTCCCTGATAAAGATGAGTCAGGTGAAAATGTTGCTGCTGATGGCGAGCGCGTCTTATCTGCTGAAGAAAAGGCTTGGTGTGACGAGATTGGTCTCTGGCCTGAGCTTGCCAGGGTGTGGATGAGCAGAATATAAGTGAGAAAACTAAAATGGTGATACAGGGAGGATACAATGAGAAGAGGGTTTAAAGTATTTACAAGTACAGTTCTTGCTATGGCTATGATAGCTGGACTTGGAGCCTGTGGTAAGACACAGGGAGACGTAGCTACTACAGAAGAAGCATCCGAGGATGCAACAGCATCTGTTGCAGTTGCTTCTGTAGATGAAGTAGAAGGGAATATTCTGAAAAATGGATATTTCAGTTCTGATGATGTGACTGATTGGTCTGTAGAGTGTGGAGCTCTCGGAATTGAAGTAGTCGCTGATGGAAATGGACCTGAAGGCTTTGGAAGATACGGAAAGATCAACAGAGATCCATCTCAGTCATCACCTTATGACTGCTTTGCGCAGGATGTAACTAATTCACTTATTGGTGGAGTTACATATGACTATGAGTTTTATGCAATGCTTTCTGATGAATATAAGGATGCGCCTGCAGAGCAGAGAGTAGTTGATTTCGCACCTTATATTACAGTAGACGGAAATACAACATATCTTGGTTCTTACTCAGCTGAGATAACTGGTAATCCAAGTGAGACACTTACTCCTGGAGAGTGGAAGAAGTTCTCTGGAACATTCACTCCAAGCTTCACTGGTAAGGCAGAGAAAGCAGTTATTCGTATAATCGAGCAGGGTACTGACTATGGTAATGGTACCTGTGTAAAAGGCGATTATTATGTAGCAGGAGTAAAGCTGGTTCCTCAGGGTGATGCAGCTTCTGCAACTGATATAGGAGTTGAGGAAGATATAGTTGATCTAAGAAGTGTGGTAGCTTCAGCTGATGGACTTGGTGATGATGCAATCATTGGTTCATGTCTTGGATCAGTTGGTGTAAATGATTCAAACCTTATGAAGCTTATAGAGAAGCATTTCAATGCAGTAACACTTGAAAATGAGTTAAAGCCAGATTCAATGTTCGGATATAACAATGATGCTCCAGCTGATGGAAGTATTCATGAAGAAGAATTGAATGGTGAAACCATAGAGGTTCCTGAACTTGATTTCTCAAGAGCAGAAGCAATCCTTGATGAGATAGTTGAGTGGAATGAATCCAATCCAGACAAGCTTATTAAGGTTCGTGGACATGTTCTTGTATGGCATTCACAGACACCTGAGTGGTTCTTCCACGAGGGATATGATAAAGCAAATGATTATGTATCATCAGATGTTATGAATCAGAGACTTGAATGGTACATTAAGTCAGTTCTTGAACATTTTACAGCAGATGATAGTAAGTATAAGGATCTCTTCTATGGTTGGGATGTTGTCAACGAAGCAATCAGTGATAGCACAGCAACATATAGAACAGATGAAGAGCCAGGCGAAGATAAGCTTTCAGATTCAACTCACGGAAGCAAGTCAAGCTGGTGGAAAGTATATGGCTCAAATGAATATATAATCAATGCATTTAAGTATGCAAATACTTATGCACCTGAATCGCTTGAACTTTATTACAATGATTACAATGAGTGCGACTCTAAGAAGGCGGAGGGGATAAAGCAGCTCCTTACAGACGTTAAGTCAGCTGAAGGAACTCGTATCGATGGATTTGGTATGCAGGGTCACTACACAGTAAGTGCTCCATCTGTAGATCAGATAGAGACAGCTGCAAGAGGCTATGCTGAAATCGTAGATAAGATTATGCTTACAGAGCTCGATGTAAAGGTTAGTCCTATGTTCGATGGAACAGAGGCAGCACTTCCAGAAGAGTACGCAAGACAGGCTGCATATTACAGCCAGATATATGAGTTAATGAAGAAGCTTAATGCAGAGGATGGTATCACGGTTTCAGGTATTACTATCTGGGGCGTAATCGATACTTATTCATGGCTGCAGCAGCAGAGTAACGTTGGTGGTGGCGCAACTGGAACAATTCTTCAGTGTCCACTTCTCTTTGATGGAAATTATAAGGCTAAGCCAGCATTTTATGCATTTACTGATCCTTCATCAATTGATGAATCAGTGCTCGTAGTTGAGAGACCTACTATAGAGATTAAGAAGGGTACAGTTACAGTTGGTGAATCGCTTGATCCAGCATGGGATGATGTGGAGTCACTTCCACTTGAAATCAAGGTTCAGAATGCTAAGGCAACAGCTGATGCAAAGCTTCTCTGGGATGAAGATAATCTCTATGTCAGATTTGATGTTAAGGATGATGTACTAAATGATGATAGTGAAGATGATTATCAGCAGGATAGTATAGAAGTATTTATCGATGAAACAAACTCACGTGCAGGCGGTTATGATGACGGCGATAAGCAGTATCGTGTAAGCTTTAATAACAAGAAGAGTTTCAACGGTGAGAAGTGTCTTGATGAATATATCAACTCATATGTTGAATTAACTGATGATGGATATATCATAGTTGCAGCAATAAAGTGGAGCGAGATAACACCTGAAGCAGGAACCGAGATCGGTCTTGAACTTCAGCTAAATGATGCCGGCGGAAGTGGAGAGAGAATTGGTACACTCAGCTGGGCTGATGATACTGGTACATGTTATATGAATCCGGCAATGTTCGGACACGCGGAGTTAGTAGAATAAAAAGTGAAAAAAGAAGTAAGTAAAATGACATCGAAGGCCTTTAGTAGTATCGAGGCCTTCGATATTCATGAAAAGGATATTTTATTATATTGCCCGATTGATCTATCTTTTGATGGCACTTCGAGTGGTGGTTACATCAAGGGATATGTTTTTCTGACGGATAAGAAGCTGGGCGTATGTACTATGGAACTGCCAACAGATTATGTAGTTTCATTTAGTGGCATAAAGGATGTGGTGAGTGTAGAAGAACCAGGCGAATATGAGGTAACTCTCTATGATCTGGACAAAATGGCTCACGTAAGACTGGATCACTATATAGGGACAAATATAATATCGGCAGAATATGATGGTCAGGATATTAGAATGGCAGCGTTCACCAATAAATATCAAGGTGAAATGAATGTATTTGTTCGTCAGCTTCGAGGATATCTAAAGGGGCAGGAGATTTCGGCTACAGAGATAGAGGTAGAGGAAGAACAGCAGGAGGAACAGAAGAAGAACAAGCGTTCTATCTTCGGAAGAACTCTGAAGTATTTCCTGAAGTATAAGATACAGGTAATAGTTCTGGTACTCACCTATGCTATAAATGCTAGTATCAGTGTGGCTTGGCCTTATCTTATGGGTAAGGTGCTCTTTGATCATGTACTCGCAAAAGATGATGGTTATCTTGCAAAGTTTGGTCTAAAGGGTGAGTATATGCTGGCGCTGCTCTTTGTAGCTCTTGTAATGATTGGTTGCAGACTTATTGCTGCTATAGCTAATTATCTTCAGATATTCGTTATGGCAAGAGTAGCGAGTGAAGCAGTACGTGATATCAAGACTGATGTATTCGATGCGATGAGTCGCTTGTCACTAGATTTCTTTGTAAATAAGCAGACTGGTGGTCTGATGACCAGAGTACTTAGTGATTCAGAGAAGGTCAGAGATTTCTTTATAGATGGACTTCCTATGATCTTCGTACACGGTATAACGATTATAGTTACATTTATCGTAATGTATAGACTTAACTGGCAGATGGCTCTTATAGCTTGTATACTTCTGCCACTTCTGGTCTTTCTTACAGTAAAGCTTCGTCCAGGTCTATGGACTCTTTCAGGAAAGCGCCACCGCGCAGAGAAGTCTGTATCTGGTAGAGCAAATGATAACCTTACAGGTTCACGTGTTGTAAAGGCTTTCGGACAGGAAGAGCGTGAGATGGAGAGATTCTCGCCATCAAATCACCACCTTAGAGATGCAGAGATAAATATGGTTCGTCTTCGTAACCGTATCGCTATCCTCTACAATATGGTGCAGGAGATTTCTAGCATATGGATATGGCTTATCGGTGTATTCTTCGTACTGAAGACAGATAAGATAGATCTCGGTGTGCTTATTACATTTGTAGGATATGTTATGCAGCTTAACGGACCTATGAACTTCTTTGCATGGGTATTCCGTATGTGGGCTGATAGCATCAACTCAGCGGAGAGACTGTTTGAGATAATCGATGCGATACCTGATATTCAGGAGAAGGAGAATCCGGTTAGACTGGAGAATCCAAAGGGCGAGATTGAACTCTCAGGAGTTACATTTGGCTATCAGGTCGGAAGACCGGTGCTTAAGGATATTAATCTTAAGGTACGTGAAGGTGAGATGCTGGGAATAGTTGGACGTTCTGGAGCAGGAAAGTCTACACTTGTTAACCTTATATCACGTCTATATGACGTAAATGAAGGTTCTATCAAGATAGATGGAACAGACGTTAAGGACCTGTCACTTGCTGATCTTAGAAGAAATGTATCTATGGTATCACAGGATACATATATATTCATGGGTTCAGTTGCGAAGAATATCGCATATGGAAATGAGAATGCTTCCAGAGCTGATATCATAAGAGCGGCTAAGCTTGCCAGCGCCCATGACTTTATATCCAGACTTCCAGATGGTTACGATACTATCATAGGAGCTTCTGGTAAGGATCTGTCAGGTGGAGAGAAGCAGAGATTATCTATAGCTAGAGCAATCCTCGCTGATCCAAAGATTCTGATACTTGATGAGGCAACTGCCAGCGTAGATACAGAGACAGAAAAAGCTATACAGAACTCGCTGAAACTGCTCGTAAAGGGAAGAACTACACTTTCTATAGCACATAGATTGTCGACACTTTCTGATGCAGACAGACTTATAGTTATAGATGGTGGACGTATAGTAGAAGAGGGTACAGAGCAAGAACTGGCTAGTCTTGAGAGTGGTATATATCACAACCTCCTGGAACTTCAGACTAAGTCACTTGCTCTTGAATCAGCTTCATTTTAATGACGGAGATATAGTATGGAAGATACAATAAATATATATGAGAAAAAAGCCGAGGAAATGACGGCGATACATATCATATCTAAGAAAGATAAGTTCGCTGAAACTGAGGGTGGGTTCGTAAGCTTTGATTATGACGGAGTTCATTACGATAGGATTAAAGTAGTGCGTCTCTTTCCATTCAGTGATGCAGATAGATTCATTTCAATTAGAGAGTATGGAAATGGTGACAGAGAGATTGGTATTATCGAAGACCTGTCAGATATGACTGAGGAGACTCAGAAGATCCTACGTCATCAGCTGGACCTATGTTACTTCACTCCTGTTATCGAGAAGATATATAACATAAAAGATGAATATGGTTATGCATATTTCCATGTTCTTACAGATAGGGGTGAATGTAAGTTCACTATCAATATGGGTTCAAATGCTGTTTCTAAGCTTTCTGATACGAGACTGATAATTATGGACGTGGATGAAAATCGTTTCGAGATTCGTGACGTTGAGGCATTGTCTCAGAAAGAAAGAAGAATGCTAGACATGTTCTTATAGTACCGAGTGAGGTTTTATTATGATACTTAAGTATATGCTTCCGAAGAGTATGGAAAGTCAGATTACTCTTACGGGAGACGAACGAATATATTACTCCGTGCCTATCGATATCGATGAGAGTGGAAAATGGAGCGATAATTCTTTCCTGGTTGTAACGACGAGGAAGGTATATATTCTGCGGGAATCAGATAGCAAGGTATACGATATCAAGGATTTGCAGAAGGCTACGGCTGAGCCTGGAGTTGGCGGCGGACTTCTTACTGTTAAGTCTCAGGGAGTCGACAGGGTTCTGGCGCATTATTCCTCAAAGCATCTTGGTAGATATGCCTATGTAGCAAGAGGTATCAATATTCTTATATCGGGAAGATATGAGGAGGTTGAGAGTCCGGAATACGAGAAGATATGTCCAATATGTGGACGAGCTATTCCTGGTACAAAACGTTGTCCAAAGTGCTCTAAGGAGGGCGGATTCCTCAGTGTATTTTTAAAGATGGCTAAGCCATATAAGAAGGGCTTCTTCGGCGTATTCATGTTGATGGTTCTTGTAGCTATAACAACACTAGGTAACCCTGAGGTTCAGAAGCACCTTATAAATGATGTGCTTAAGAAAAATGGTGGTATGAAAGAGGCGCTAGTTTATCTTGCACTCATGTTCTTCCTTAGTGTTGCGATTGTTATAATCAATATATTAAAGAGTAATGCGTCTGCAAGTCTTGGTTCAAGAATTGCTGCGGATTTAAGAGAAGAGCTTTTTGAAAAGATTCAGAAGCTGCCGCTTGAGTTTATAAATGATAGAAGACCTGGTGAGCTTCTTAACAGAATAACTCAGGATACGAGATTTATAAGCGACTTCATGGCAGATATATTCTGCAATCTCTTTGCGGTATTCTTTATCTTCATCTGGGATATTATCTTCATGATGATACTGAATATCAAGCTGGCGCTGCTTATCTTTATACTGGTGCCGATAGTTACATTTTTCATGTTGTCTCTTAGGAAGACTATCAGCAGAATCTTCCATTTGCAGTTTAAGAAAAATGATGATGTAGCTAGTGATCTTCAGGATGTAGTGTCAGGTATGCGTGTCGTAAAGAGCTACGGAAAAGAAGAGGATGAATCAAAGCGTTTCAAGATAGTATCGGCAGAGTATGCTGATATTCAGATGAGAAATGAGAGGTTCTGGGGGCTGTTCGACTTCGTTATGTCCTTCCTTATGGGAATGGGTGTAGTCATAGTTGTATACTTCGGTGGTAGAGATGTATTCCTGGATAGGATGTCTGCCGGAGAATTGTATCAGTTTATGAGTTATACACTGCTTCTGTTCCAGTATGTGGGATGGCTCGGAAGACTTCCTCGAGAGCTTTCAAGACTCACAAGCTGTCTTGAGAGAATATATGATGTTCTTGCTCAGGAAGTACCTAAGGAACCTGAAGAAGCTCATCCTATAGATATAGAAGGTGAAGTTACATTTGAACATGCAACCTTTGGATATAAGTCATATCAGCCTGTGCTTGAAGATATAAATGCGGTCATTAAGCCGGGGGAGATGATAGGAATCGTTGGAGCATCAGGTACAGGTAAGTCAACTCTGATAAACCTTCTGATGGGGCTTTATAAGATAGATGATGGACGTCTTCTTATAGATGGTACAGATCTAAATGAGATCAGCCGTAAGTCATATCATTCGCAGATTGGTGTTGTTCTTCAGGAGACATTCCTTTTCTCTGGAACAATACTGGATAATATAAAGTTCTCGAAGCCAGATGCTAGCGTAGAGGAAATCATAAAGGCGGCGAAGCTTGCGAATGCACATGACTTTATCTGCAGACTTCCAGATGGATATAATACCTACGTTGGAGAGAAGGGACACACTCTTTCGGGTGGTGAGAGACAGCGTATTGCTATAGCAAGAGCTATCCTTCCAGATCCTCGTATACTTATCCTGGATGAAGCAACCGCTAGTCTGGATACAGAGAGTGAGTTCATGATCCAGAAGGCCCTTGAGAGACTTACAAGCGGCAAGACAACATTTGCGATAGCGCATAGATTATCAACGCTTAAAAATGCAGATAGAATAATGGTTATAGATGGACATAGCATAGCGGAGATTGGTACTCATCAGGAGTTGCTCGATAGAAAGGGTATATATTACAACCTGTTCACGGCTCAGCTGGCTAAGTCATAAGTTAAGAATATGAGAATGGTTCTTAGGAAACTTGAGAACCATTCTTTTTTTATGGGAAATGAGATGAAAAATTACTTTGAGAACAGACAGGAAAGGGTTATAATATAAGGGATAATGCGGTATTGTGTTTTGGGGTATTAAGGGGTAACAATATGGCAAAGAAAAGGATAGCACTTCTGCTAGGACAGCCAGATGAAGCCTATCAGCAGGAATTTATTAGGGGTGTTAATAATAGAGCATTTGAACTGGGATACGATGTCCTAGTTTTTTCGATGTTTATAAAGTATCAGAATACTAAGGAACGCGAGGTCGGCGATTCCAATATATATAATCTAGTAAACTATTCGATGGTAGATGCGGTTATAGTATTGGCTGATACCATACAGACACCTGAAGTTGAAAAGCAGATTGAGGAAAGAATACATAATGAGTTTAAAGGGCCAGTTGTCATAATAGATAGTGAAAGTGATTATTTCTATCATTTTTGGACGGATGGGTACAATCTTGCATACGCTACAGTTTCACACATAATTGAAGAACATGGAGTGAAGGATATCGCGTATCTTACAGGCCGCATGCAACATATCCACAGTCAGAAAAGGCTTGATGCCTATAGAGATGCTATGAAGAATCATGGACTCGAGGTTCGCGATGACAGGATTTATTATGGCGATTTTTGGTATTCAAGTGGAACAGCTCTTGCAGAAGAAATGTTCCATAAGGGAGCTACTCTTCCAGAAGCATTGGTTTGCGCAAATGATTGCATGGCTATCGGCTTTGCTCAGGAACTTGAACGTAGAGGTGTTAAGGTTCCGGAAGATATATTAGTTGCTGGATATGGCACGTCTGCAGAGGGACAGCTGTCACCGAAGGCACTTACATCCTGCTATATACCTGCTGAATATTTTGGCAGATATGCAGTTGATGCTTTGGAATATATTGAGAGAGGGGAAGAGCCTCCTACCCTAAGTCCCGAACCAAAGCTTTTTATAGGAGAAAGCTGTGGATGTAATGGAACTCCTGAAGAAAAGTATTATTCCAGAAGACAGAAATGGGTATCTTCTGATTCTGAAGAAGGATTCTATTCAATTCATAATTATATGCTTGAGGACCTGCTTCAAGCCTCTGATCTTGAGGAATACTTCCGTACTGTTTATGAGAATATATTTTATCTTAGGGGCGTAAACCGTCTTGAGATATGTCTTAATTCTGAATGGATGAATGAGGAAGTGCTGGTTGAAAATGCATTTCCTGAAAATGGTTATTCCATAGGTATGATAAATATTCTATCTTATGACAAGATGGATTCCTCCAGATCTGGAATTAATTTCAATAATACATTTGAAACAAGAAATATACTACCTATTATAAATGATTACAGTAAGCCAACTTGTCTTGTCTTTATTCCACTTTATATAGAAGATAAGTCCTATGGATATGCTGCTGTAGGTTTTGAATCAGAAGGGACTGGCTTTGAAGAGGTTACCAGGCTCTGGTTTAATCTTGTGTCTAAGGGTCTTGAGAGTCTTAGACGTCTATATGCTACAAGACTTCTTGAAAAGAAGAATACTCAGAAGATGCCAGTTAAGTTCCTTGCTGATCCAACCACTAGTATCGGAGCTAAGGAGCTCACTGAAGATGAACTAAAGGAGATGCAGGAGGTTGAACGCATCCTCGATAATAATCTCCTTACATATCATTTCCAACCAATAGTAAGTGCAGTTGATGGAGAGATATATTCATATGAGGCGCTGATGAGATCCAACTCGGAGTGGAAGATTCCACCTCTCGAGATTATTAAGCAGGCGGATAGACTTAACAGACTAAGTGATATAGAGAAAGCAACATTTCAGAATATTCTTAATATCGTTGAGGATAATCCAGAAGTGTTTGAAGGTAAGAAGGTCTTTATTAATAGTATTCCAGGCAGCAAGCTTGACTATAATGACTTTGTTCATATAGAAGAAATGCTGAAGAGGAACAGCGGAATGACTGTTGTCGAACTGACTGAGCAGGCAGAGCTTCGTGATGAGGATCTTGATGCCCTGAAGAGACAGTATAGACGAATAGGTCTTGAGATGGCGGTTGATGATTACGGAACGGGTTATTCAAATGTCAGTAATCTGCTTCGTTATATGCCTAACTATGTTAAGATTGACCGTTCGCTTCTCTCTGAGATACAGAACAGCTCTCCTAAGATGCATTTTGTAAGGGAGATAGTTGATTTCTGTCATGCCAATAACATACTGGCTTTGGCGGAAGGTGTTGAAACTTCTGAAGAGCTTAGAACTGTTATAAGACTTGGAGCGGATCTTATACAGGGTTACTATACAGCACGTCCATCAGCAGAAGTTGTACAGTCTATTGATAGCAATATCAAGATGGAAATCTCCCGTTTCCACAGAGAACGCGAGGATGGTACTACTGAAATGGTACATATTGCCGGCCGTACGAATAGGGTATCTATCAGCAGTCTGGATAAAGATAACAAGAATATAATACTAGTCGGTGATAAGGGAGCAACCTTCCGTGATATCACGCTAGTAGGAACTCCAAATAGAAAATCAAAGATTCATATTGAAGTTCTGGAAGGATATGATGGTCGAATCACACTGGAAAATGTTTCGCTTTTCAGTATCAAGGGCAGACCATGTATCAATATGGCTGAGAACTCTAGAATGACACTTCACCTTGAAGGGGAGAACCTTTTTGATGGAGGAGGAATACTTGTTCCAGAGACCTCACGACTTACCATAGAAGGCGATGGAAATCTTAAGATGATTCTTTCTGGCGCTGAAACCTACGGTATAGGTAATGGTATAGATAAAGGAAATGGACTCATCGAGTTCTATCAGGATGGAGAGATATATCTTGAGTCAAATGGCCAGACTACCATAGGAGTAGGTTCTGGTCTTGGAGGAGATATAAGAATACACAAGGGAAGGTATTCATTCCATCTTAATGGCGATGAAGGAGTCGGTATAGGCTCTATTCGTGGTAGTCAGTATCTTGAGATACATGACTGTGATATGCTTATGGATAATGGATTCTATAAAGGTGTCTGCGTAGGTAACCTTGAGAATAATACTGGCATCAATATATGGCGCTCTAATATTAGACTAACAGCCAGTGGTAAACGTATAAGTATATTAGGTACAGTGGATGGAGAAAGGGCAGATATCTATCTCCATGATTTGACATTTTCACCTAGTGTTCGTGCTGAGTTTGCAACTGCTGTAGGAAGTCTTTCTGGAAGCAGTAATGTAAAGATAGAGATTGCTGCTATAAAATATAAAGGCGTTGGAAGACAGGCTGTTGTCTATGGTGGAGTAACTGATAAATCCACGATAGATATAGATGATGTAGATATACATATTAATCTTGATTCTGATCTTGGAAAACTTACTAATGCTCTTCCGGAAAATATTCGTCAGACAAGATCGGTAGAAAGTGTTATTATAAATGGAAAAGAAGTAATCAGATAACGGAGGATTTATGAATAGCGTAGCCTTCATCTTTGCTTTACTAGGACTGCTACTCTTAACAGTATTCATTTATATCAATTATCCTAAGCAGTGGCGTAGACACAAGTTTTTTAATGTGGTACTGATTATCTTTCACGTACTTGGAACTTTGTCGCTGGCAGGAATATTTGTAGTGTATAAGCGTATACCTTATGAATGGATAAAATGGGGAATCTCGCGTATAGGTTCTATATATTATGTAGTTATATTATATCTCGCCATACTATTCGGTGTCCGGATAGTGGCGAGATTTATCTACGTAAGAGCAAAACGCGCGGAGCATAAGCAGATTACTGTGAAGGAGATACATTTTCTTTTTGATAGGAGAGTACACTCAACAGTTTTTCTGGTAATAGCATTTGGCATAGCATTTTATGGTTTTTATAATATCGGAAATGTCAGAGTTACCGAATATGATGTCGAGATAAGTAAACACTGTGATAGGGATTCGCTGAATGTAGTGTTTTTTGCAGATACACACTGTGGAGCGGGAACCTGGAGTTATACTTATGATAAGCTGGAGAAGGAGATTAGAGGTGAAGCCCCTGATATTATCTTAATCGGAGGAGATGTCTTCGATGAGACTACATCAGAGAGGGACATAGAATATTTCAGAAAACTTATCCAGTCAGTTGATGCACCTCTGGGGATTTATTACATTTACGGAAATCATGATGATAATACGGATGACTATACTGCGCGCCTTATGAGAGAGATGGGAGTGCAGGTGTTAGAAGATGAGATGGTAACTGTAGACGGTATACAGCTGATTGGACGTCTTGATCCTGTAGATGATCAGCTTTCTCTGGACGAACTAATGAATAAGGTTGATAAGGACGATAGTCTTCCGACCATTATGCTGACTCATCGACCAGAGAAGTTTAAAGAGATATCTGATGCAGGATGTGATCTTGCACTTGCAGGACATACCCATGGTTTTAATATCCCACAGTTTATGGGACGAAATATAGCTTATGACATGTATTATGGTCGAAAAGATTATAATGGAATGACTGCAATTACTACGTCAGGAGTGTCTGCGTGGGGCTTTCATTATAAGTTTCCTGCAAAGAGTGAGATAGTAAGTCTACACATTACATTTGGAAACTAGAAATATACTAATAAAATGGGGCGAGTCTAGCATAACGGTTTAGTTGATTTATTCGGGGTTTGCTGTTATACTCAACGCGTTAAATTACATCCTTTCAGTAAGGAAGGATTCCGAATTAGGAGGGAAATGATATGTTTAAGAAAGCACTTGCTCTTGTTTGTACGGCAGCATTATGTCTGTCACTAGTAGGATGTGGCTCTGGAAATGAGGGTACTTCAGATAGTACTGGAGAGAGTCAGGCTACTACTTCTAGTACAGCTGGTACTGAGACTTCTGCGGCAACAGTAGAGGATCTGAAGGCTATAAAGGATAAAGGGGAACTTGTGATCGGTATTACCGATTTTGAACCAATGGATTATAAAGATGATAGTGGTAACTGGATTGGATTCGATGCAGATATGGCCACTGCATTTGCTGAGAGCCTTGGAGTTAAGGCTAAGTTTGTAGAGATTGAGTGGGATAATAAAGCGTTAGAGCTTAGCTCAGGAAGCATTGACTGTGTATGGAATGGTATGACACTTACAGATGAAGTTAAGAACTCAATGGATTGTTCTAAGCCATATTGTAACAATGCTCAGATAGTTATTGTTCCATCAGATAAGGCTGATCAGTATCAGACAGAGGAAAGTCTTGCAGATCTTAACTTCGCAGTAGAAGTAGGTTCAGCCGGCGAAGAGCAGGCTAAGGAACACAGCCTTAAATATACATCTGTTTCTAACCAGGCTAGTGCACTTATGGAAGTTGCTGCTGGTACAAGTGATGCAGCTATTATCGATTCTCTTATGGCTGCTGCTATGGTAGGCGAGGGAACAAGTTATGATAAGCTTACATATACTGTAGGTCTTAATAGCGAAGAGTATGGCGTAGGATTCCGTCAGGGTTCTGATCTTACAGAGGAGCTTAATAACTTCTTTAAGACAAGCTATGATGATGGAACTATGGCAAAGACTGCGGAAAAGTACGGCGTTCAGGCTGCACTTATTCCACAATAATTCTGGGTTATATCCCAAGATCGAGGTCCCTAGAATATGGAACTGTTTTTTGAACAACTACCTATAGTTATACATGCCCTGAATATAGGATTCTTACAGACACTGAAGCTTTTCTTCGTAACGCTAATCGGTGCTGTTCCTTTAGGGCTTCTGATAAGCTTCGGATCTATGTCGAAGCTTGCCCCTTTAAAGGGATTATTCAAGATATTTATCTGGATCATAAGAGGTACTCCACTTATGATCCAGCTTCTTATTATCTATTATTTTCCAGGACTTGTACTTCATAATGCAATATGGGGCGGTGATGAGACAGGACGATTTGTAGCTTCAGCCGTTGCATTTATCATAAATTATGCCTGCTACTTCTCTGAAATCTTCAGAGGTGGAATCATCAGTATTCCAGTAGGACAGGATGAAGCGGGCTATGTACTTGGAATGAGTAAGTCTGAGGTGTTGGAATGAGTAAGTCTGAAGTATTCTTCAAGGTTAAGCTGCTTCAGATGATCAAGCGTATACTGCCACCTATGTCAAATGAGATACTTACTCTTGTTAAGGATACATCTCTGGCACGTATCATAGCGCTTCAGGAGGTTATCTGGGCAGGACAGGCATTTATGAAAGGTTCCCAGGGTATATCTGGTGCTATATGGCCACTGTTTTTCACAGCCATATATTATCTGATATGTAACGGTATCCTTACATTGCTTCTCGGAGGCTTAGAGAAGAAGCTGAACTTCTTCCGTTAATATATAAAATGGAGATATAAATGAGTTTATTAGAAGTAGAACATATAAGCAAATCCTTCGATAAGACTGAGGTCCTGAAGGATATTTGTTTCACATTGGATAAGAGCCAGGTTCTCTCTATTATAGGTTCATCTGGAAGTGGAAAGACAACACTTCTTCGTTGTCTGAACTTTCTTGAACAGGCGGATAAGGGAGTAATCAAAGTAAATGGAGAAACTGTATTTGATGCTGAGGATCCGAAGTATCTTAAGGACTCTGTTAAGAGGAAGAATGTGCTTCATTTTGGTCTGGTATTCCAGTCCTTCAATCTCTTTCCACAGTATACAGCTCTGGAAAATGTTATGCTTGCAAGACAGCTTCAGGCAAAGAAAGAACCAGATTATAAGGCTAACAAGAAGAGCGTAAATGAATCGATTCGTAAAGAGGCTGAGGATTTACTTGCTCAGATGGGTCTTTCGGAAAGAGGAGATCACTACCCACATCAGCTCTCGGGTGGTCAGCAGCAGAGAGTTGCTATAGCCAGAGCTCTTGCTATGAAGCCAGATATCTTATGCTTTGATGAACCAACATCAGCACTTGATCCTGAGCTTACAGGAGAGGTTCTTAGAGTTATAAAGGAACTGGCTGAGAAGAAGATGACTATGATAATCGTAACTCATGAGATGTCTTTTGCAAGGGATGTATCAGATCAGGTTATCTTCATGGATAGCGGTATAGTATTAGAAAAGGGAACTCCTACAGATGTCTTCGAAAATCCTAAGGAAGATAGAACAAAGCAGTTCCTTGGAATGATGGAATAAGAGGTTGTTTTTATACATATGGCAGATAAGAAGAATTACTATGCAGTAAAGAAGGGACGTATTCCTGGAATATATAAGACTTGGGCAGAATGTAAGGCTCAGGTAGATGGATTCTCAGGGGCAACCTATAAAGGATTTAAGACCTTGGCTGAGGCTGAGCAGTATATGTCTATAGAGTCTTCAGGAGGAGCAGAGGTAGATAGTTCATCTGCGAAAGCGTTAAGGAGCAGCTCCGTCAGATCACGATTTGTAAATCCAGTTAAATCATCGGTTCAGTTCGATGCGGAGGACGTACGTTTCTATATGGAGTCACTTCGTGAGAGCGAAGCAGTAGCTTTCGTAGATGGAAGCTACAATATAACAACCAAGGTTTATGCGTATGGAATGGTGCTTCTGCACGGCGAAGACCTAGTGGAGCAGTGTGAAGCTTACTCAGATCCAGAGATGGCGACTATGAGAAATGTAGCTGGTGAGGTTGAAGGTTCAAAGCATGCTATGCAGTATTGCCTTGATCACGGTATCGCCAGCATAGATATTTATTATGATTATGAAGGTATAGAAAAATGGGCACTTGGGCTCTGGAAGACTAATAAAGAAGGAACCAAGGCTTACAAGGCATTTTATGATTCTATAAAGAAGGACCTTAAGGTTCATTTTCATAAGGTCAAGGGACACTCTGGGGATATGGGCAACGAACGCGCTGATCAGTTAGCTAAGTCCGCTGCAGGAGTTGAGTAGGTCTTATGACCTAAAATCGGGGGTGTTATATGGAGTTTGAGAGAAAGACTAAGGAAGATAGACCGGTTCTGGCTATCTGTTATGACTTTGATAAGACACTGACGCCTGATGATATGCAGGCTCAGGGATATATACAGTCGGTAGGTTATGATGTGAATGAATTCTGGGCTCGAACAAATGAGCTTGGGGTTAAAAATGACATGGATCCGAATCTTGCATACATGTATATGATGATTCGAGAAGCTGAGGGTAATCTCGTATTTAACCGTAAGGCGCTAAATGAGTATGGCTCTAAGGTCAAGCTCTTTCCAGGTGCCAGTGAGTGGTTTGATAGAATGAGATGCTACGGTGAAGAGAAGGGTGTTATAGTAGAGCACTACATAATCTCATCAGGCCTTAAGGAGATGATCGAGGGTACTTCTCTTGCAAGAAATGGTGCATTTGATAAAATATATGCAAGCTCCTTCCTCTATAATGACAGAGGGGTTGCAGTATGGCCTGCTCAGGCTGTAAACTATACTAATAAGACACAGTTCCTTTTCAGAATATCTAAAGGTGTTCTGGATGTAAATGACAGTGGTGTAAATGACCACTTCGATATGGATGAGATCAGAGTTCCATTTAGAAATATGGTCTATATCGGCGACAGTGATACAGACATTCCTTGTATGAAGCTAGTCAATTCGTATGGCGGACATTCTATAGGAGTATATGACTGTGAGTCGAAGGATATGACTAAGGTTAAGAAGATGATCAGAGATGATAGGATTAAGTACTATGCGCCTGCTGATTATCGAGATGGAAGTGAACTGGATCAGATTCTTAAAGCCATAATCGATAGAACAGTAACAAATGAAGTGCTGGAAGATATCTATTATGGATGTGTTAAGGGGACAAGATAGAGAAGGATATACTTAGGAGGTAGACTATGGGAAGTATTTATGAAGCAGAAGCATTTCTTCGAAAGAAGATGGAAGATATGGGCATCGTTCCTCAGGTTGGAATAGTGCTGGGATCAGGTCTTGGTGGTCTGGCAGACAAGATAAGGGTGGCTGGCAGAGTTGCATATAGCGAGATTGAAGGCTTTCCAGTATCTACAGTAGAGGGGCATAAGGGCGAATATATCTTTGGATATATAGAGGATACACCAGTTATGCTGATGAACGGAAGAGTTCATTTCTACGAGGGTTATCCTATGAGGCAGGTTGTAGTTCCAGTTCAGGTAATGGGACTTATAGTTAAGAAGATTATACTGACAAATGCATCTGGCAGTCTGAATAGAGACTTCAGACCAGGCACACTTATGTGCATTACAGATCATATATCATCATTTGTGCCTTCACCACTTATTGGACCAAATGATGAAAAACTCGGAACACGTTTCCCAGAAATGAGTCAGATATATAATAGAGATTTCCAGAAGATACTTCACGAAGTGGCTGATGAACAGGGAATCCCACTGGTGGATGGCGTATATGTTCAGGTTACTGGACCGGCGTATGAATCTCCAGCGGAGTCTAAGTTCTATGCTATATGCGGAGGCGATGCAGTAGGTATGAGTACTGCTTGTGAGGCTGTAATGCTTAACTATATGGGCGTGAAGCTTCTTGGAATCAGCTGTATCACAGATATGGCTATAGATAATGAGGATACTCCTGTTACACATGAAGAGGTTCAGAAGATTGCTGGTGAAAGCAGTGAAAAACTAATCTCACTTGTGTATAATACAGTTATTAGAATGTAGAAGTAAAAAGTAGTAGAAAGAGGTTTTATTTTATGAGTGAATATGTACTAAGCTGTTGCGCTTCATGCGACTTGAATCCAGAATGGATGAAACGTAGAAATATACCATATGTTTATTTCAATGTTACCTTGGATGGTCTGAGCATAAAGGACGATATGGGTCTTTCCTTCTCTCCTAGAGAACTGATGAAGAAGATGGAGGAAGGTGCCGACGCTAAGACATCACAGGTCAGTCTAGGAGAATATCAGGCATACTTTGAGGACTTTGTGAAGGAAGGTAAGGATATACTTCATGTAACACTTTCTTCAGGTATCTCAGGTACTTATAATGCAGCATGTACAGCTGCAAAGATGGTGATGGAGGATTATCCTGATAGAAAGATAGTTATCATAGATTCTATGGCTGCTTCTTCTGGATATGGACTCCTTATGGATTACGCAGCAGATAAGAGAGATGAAGGTCTGTCTCTTGATGAACTTGCTGCATGGATTGAAGAGAATAAGCTGAACATGGTTCACTGGTTCTTCTCAACTGATCTTAAGTATTATATAAAGGGTGGACGTATCTCTAAGACAGCTGGTACCATAGGTCAGGCCCTCAGTATATGTCCTCTGTTAAATGTGGACTATGAGGGAAAGCTTATCCCTAGAGAGAAGATTAGAACAAAGAAGAAGGTTGTTAAGCGTATCGTTGAGAAGATGATCGAGGAAGCTGACGGTGGTATTAACTACACAGGAAAGGTATTCCTATCAGATTCAGATACTGAGCTGGGCGATGCTGTTCAGGCACTCATAGAAGAGACATTCCCACAGCTTAAGGGACGTATATCTAGATTCGATATAGGCTGTACTATAGTAAGTCATACCGGTCCAGGAACTGTTGCGCTCTTCTTTAAGGGAAAGAAACGTATAGATTAATCATTTGCAGGGGATGGTTCTCTTAGAATCGTCCCCTGTGCTTTAAATGCTTAGGGGGGTATATGCATTATAATGTTCTTATAGTTGATGATGAAGTAGAGTTATCTGAATATACAGCCAAGTACTTCAATATGTCAGGCGTTACTGCGCATTATGTGACGGATGCGGCATCAGCAGAGGCTTTCTTTGAGGATAATACATGCTCTATGATACTTCTGGATATTAATCTTGGTGGTGAATCTGGATTTGAACTATGTCAGAAGATCAGACTAACTATGGATGTTCCTATCTTTTTTATAAGTGCTAGGTCATCAGAGGATGATATGCTTCTTGCGCTTAGTATAGGTGGGGATGATTATATATGTAAGCCATATTCGCTTAGTGTGCTTCTAGCCAAGGTAAAGGCGGAGCTTAAGCGATATGAGTCCTCTCAGTCAAAGCAGGCGGAGGATAAGATTATCCTTGGCAAGTCAGAGATAAGTCTGAAGAAGGCTACTATAACTAAGAATGGAACCGATTATCCTCTTAAGGCAATGGAGTATAAGCTTCTGGTATATCTGCTTAATAATCGTAATCGCGTTATTCCGAAGGATGAGATATTTGAAAAAATATGGGATACTCAGTTTGTTGGAGATGTAACACTGAATGTACATATCCGACATTTAAGAGAGAAGCTTGAGGAGGATCCTGGAAATCCAAAGTATATAAAGACCGTATGGGGCGTTGGATTTATCCTAAATGATGAATAAGACGGCTATTTGATAACAAGGTAATTATAAAATGAAGAGATATCATTTAATTATATTTATAATTATATATATACTGGTTTCGGGCTATATATGTTATAAGCTTGCAAATGGGTTTACCTCTGCATCAGATAGCTCTAAAGCTGATACGACGCAGATAAATAGACGTATAATTCAGGTCCAGAGAGATTGGGACAGTATCAGCAAAGATAGAGAAAAACAGGTGACGGCTGAGGATGATTTTGATTATGCAGTTATAAACAATGAGGGGGACGTCCTCATTTTGACGAGAAGTGATATGTCTAAGTCAGTCTCATCGGCAACTACTCATTATGATATCATCCGAGATATTCAAGTTGGGGATGAAGTGGTTGGAAAAATCATCATTCATAATCCTGACGTTGAGAGAACAAATCAAAGAAATCACGAAAAGTCCCTATATTTTGGACTGATCATGGGCGTGATGCTTTTCTTCATGATAGTTTATTATATCTATATAGATGTCCGAGTTGTAAAACCTTTCTCTAAGATGAAGTTCTTTTCTGTAAGGGTTGCATCAGGAGATTTGGATACTCCGCTGGAAATGGATAGAGGACACGTATTTGGTGAGTTTACTGAGGCTTTTGATATAATGCGTGAGGAACTTAAGGCCTCTCGTGAGCGTGAGGAAGCGGCGGTAAGGAGCCGTAAAGAGCTCATAGCTGAACTATCTCACGATATAAAGACACCGGTTGCGTCTATTAAGGCTATGGCAGAGGTACTAAGTATTACTGATATAGATGATGAACAGAGGAAAGCTATAAGTCTGATAAATGGCAAAGCGGATCAGATAGATAATCTTATCTCGAATCTGTTCCATGCAACCCTTGAAGAATTGGAACAGCTTGAAGTAAATGTAGAGGAGGTATCTTCTGCAGAGATTATTCGAATGATACGAGAAGCAGATTATCAAAATAAGTTGACTGAGATAGATATTAAAGATGCGGTGATACTTGGTGATATGCTTAGACTAAACCAGGTTATCTCTAATATCATTTCTAATTCATATAAATATGCAGGTACCGAGATATATGTGGAGAGCAGTATAGATTTGACTGATGAAGATTCAGATGAGTTCCTACTGATAAGAATCTCCGACAAAGGTGGGGGAGTATCGGATAATGAGATAGAATCCATCACAGAGAAGTTTAAGAGGGGTTCAAATGCTCAGGGAAAAGATGGTTCGGGTCTTGGTCTCTATATATCTAAATATCTTATGGAGAAAATGGATGGTGGCCTGTCTGTTGGTAATAATGGTGAGGGCTTAACTGTAACTCTACGTCTTAAGCTTGCATAAGCACGTAGTATAATGATTTTAAAATTAATTTAAAAAACTGGCAAAGATTTAAAAGTCTATTAGGATTATATTAGGATCATACAAAGCGTTGTATGGTCCTATTTTATGTTAGATAGGATTCCTATGCTAGAAAGTAGTGAGCTCGGAGGTTTGATATGAATAAAAGTGAAGACAGCTGGATTAAGAGGAATGCACTTAAGCTATATAGTGCTTTTATAATACTTATTCTGATACTTTTATGTGCTAGTAATGTATGCGATTTCGTATCTTATAACACTGGTGAAAAGACTGAAGCGACTGTTACAGAAGTGGTGCAGAAAAGGGTAAAATCAGGTGCACGTAAGACTTCATCTTATAAAGCTACTGTAGTTAATATAAAATATAGTGTAAATGGAGCAGAGTATGAAAAAAAGATTAAACTTCAGGGCTGGTATAAATTAAAGGAAGGTGACAGCCTGAAGGTGTCATATTCTCCTAAGAATCCAGAGAAGGTAATAATACCGCAGAGGCTGTATCAAGGTTTAAGGTTCGATATCTTATGGGGAATCTTTGTAGGGGTGCAGCTGGTGATTTTTTATAAAATGAAGAAAAAGAGAGGATAATTTTATGGTAGATAAGAATAAAGAAGTGATAATCCATACAGACAAGCTTTCAAAGAGTTTCTCTGTAGGCGGTAAGCAGCAGCATGTTATAAAGAATCTTGATCTTGATATATATAAAGGGGATTTTACATGCATAATGGGTTCCTCAGGAGCAGGTAAATCGACGCTTCTATATGTTCTATCAGGAATGGATAAGCCTACACTCGGAACTATAGAATATGACGGTAAAGATATAACCAAAATGAATGATGATAAGCTGGCAGTTTTCAGAAGAAAACACTGTGGATTTATATTTCAGCAGATTCATCTGGTAGATAGTATGAGTGTAATGGATAATGCTATCTCAACGGGAATGCTTATAGGACAGAAACCAAAGAATCTGAAGAAGAAAGCCCTGGAACTCTTTGAAAGAGTAGGAATCAGTGAAGATCTTGCTAAGAAGTTTCCTTCACAGCTATCAGGTGGAGAAGCCCAGAGAGGAGCTTTTGTAAGAGCACTTATAAATGATCCTGATGTAGTCTTCGCAGACGAACCTACGGGAGCGCTTAATTCAGCAGGAGTTAAGGCAGTTCTGGATGTACTGACAGATATAAATGAGAGCGGACAGACAGTCCTTATGGTTACTCATGATATAAAATCCGCAAGACGAGCTAATAGAATCATCTATTTACAAGATGGAGGAGTCATGGGAGAACTAAAGCTGGATAAATATGTAAGCGGTGATAAAGAACGCCATGAAAAGATACGCCGCTTCCTAGAGGAAATGGGATGGTAAAGTCCACGATTTGCTTGCAAATCGTGGACATAGTTACAAAGCACCCTTGCAGGATGCACGAAGTGCATCTCGAAAGGGTGCTGGACTGAACAGTCTATCGAAGAGAGGAAAAGTCATGTCTAAACTTATTAAAAGTAATATATATAAGGATCGCAGCATTTTAACTGTCTTTCTACTTATAATCATTATATCCATTACTCTGCTGCACACCGGTTTACTCACGGCAGAATATGAGGATGCGTATGTCAGGAACTATAAATCACGTGGTTATTTAGAAGGTGGAGTAGTCAATACTATTGGTAATATAGAAGATATAAGAAAAATAGTTGAGTCGGATAAAGACGTTGCAAAGTCAAGGCTGTGTGAGGTGATACTACCATCAGATGTCACTTATACTACAGATAAGTCTGATAAGGAGAAGGAGCTAAGCAGTATAACATATTATAAGGGCTTCGAATCCTATAATTTGTCAAATGACCTAAAGTTCATAGACCGAGATGATTCGGTAGAAGGAAATAAGATATACCTAAATCTATATAATGCATACAGTTCTGGACTTTCTGTTGGCGATAAGATGTATATAAAGTCAGAGCAAATGGGTGATTATGATTTTACGGTCGCTGGAATCTATGAAGATTTGATCGAAGGTAGTTCGTATTCATATGGTTCGGCAATTATAGATGATGAAACTTATGAATGCTTTGAAAAAAGAAGTGATGAACTTGCTTTAAGTGGAAAAGCATTTACTAAATATGTTTTAGTGTCTTGCGAGTTCAAAGAGGGAGTAGATAATGAGGATGGTATAGCTAGTGTCACTGAGGCTCTTAGAACAAAAGGATATATGGCTCATGGATATACATATGAACTATCTGAAAAAGGCTATATCAGTATCATTAAGATTTTGTCCGGATTTTTAGCTATTTTTTCAGTAGTCATTATGACTATCTGCGTTATTATGATAATCTTTACGGTGAATAATAATATCGATAGAGATATCATAAATATAGGTGCTCTCCGTGCGGTAGGTCATACTACAGCACAGATAAGGTTGGCTCTTTCTCTGGAATATCTTATCATCGGTTTAGTCGGTACTATAACAGGATGCACTCTATCATATGCTGTTATGCCAATGTTTGATGAAAAGATTCTTAGAGAAAACTCGGGACTTGTATGGGAAAAAGGATTTTATCCTCTCATCACATTTGGCATACTTGCGGCTATGATTGCTGTGATACTCGTGGTTGTGTATATTTCAACTAGAAAGATTAAAAATCTTCATCCTGCAACTGCTCTTAGATTTGGTCTTAAGGCTAATTCATTTAAGAAGAATCATCTTCCACTTGGTGAGTTATCCGGTAATCTGAATGTTCTTTTAGCTCTTAAAAGTTCGCTTCAGAATATGGGTCAAAATATAGTAATATTTGGTATTGTTTTTGCAGTAGGTTTTATGACTATGTATTCAGCTACGCTTTACTATAATACCAAGGTCGATATAACAATGTTTCAGAGACTTATGCAGGGCGATGCGCCAGATGCATATGTGAATATAAATGCTGAGACAGAGGAGGAAATATATGAGGATATCGATAAACTTCAAGATATCGAAGAGGTATCTCAGGCTTATGGACTGACTGGTGATACGTGTACTATAGCAGGCTATGATACATCACTTTTATATGTATCTAAACCTGAATATGTATATTGTGGTCTCTATGAAGGCGATATGATCAAAGAAGATAATGAAGCAGTTATAGGTAAGGTAATTGCCGACAAAGCAGGGGTTGGAATCGGAGATGAGGTAGAGGTTGAATATAATGGGCATAAGGAGAGATTTCTTATTACAGGTTTCCAACAAGCAGTCTGGGGATTGGGAGAAAGAATCTATATAACTGATGGCGGCGCAAAGAGACTAGGCGTTGATATTAACCATAGTAGTTTAAGAATCAGGGTTAAGGATGTTACACCTGAAAAGGTAGATGATGTTCTTAAAGAGGTAGAAGACGTATTAGGAAGTGATATAGTCAGTACAGAGAATTATCTCAAGTATAATATGAGTAATGATAATATGCCGGTTTTTGCGACGAGTATAGTGGTAGTTATATTGGTTGTTCTCAATATATTCACAATTCTGTTAGTTATAAGACTTTTGCTTAAGACGATATTTATTAGAAGAGAGAGGGAGTTTGGAATAAAGAAAGCAGTGGGCTTTACTTCAGGTCAGTTAAGAGTTCAGCTTTCATTATCACTTATACCAGCTAGCTTTATAGCTTCTATAGCTGGAGCGCTATTTGCATACTTTGTGACGGATTCAGTGTTTTCACTTATCTTTAAAGGTTTCGGAATAATGAGGGCAGAGCTTATCATGAAGTTTTCTCTGGTTATCCTTACTATAATTGTAGTAACATTTATCATCTTTCTTTTTAGTTTCATTATGTCTGGACGAATGAAGAGAGTATCAGCATATAAGTTGATTCAGGAGTAATAATGTTGTCATCTCGATACAGGACTTGCTGTTGCTGGATATGGTGGCGGTTTTTCAAATGTTCCTACACTTCTTTCTGATCATTACGGAATGAGTAGTATCAGTGCAATACACGGTATTTCACTTTCAGCATGGGTATTTGTAAAGCCAACAGATAAAAAGAGGATAAGTAATAAAAAATGAGGCTGTACGTACTATAAACATATAGTACACAGCCTCATTTTTTATATAAGCTATTTATTCGGATACTACATAAACATTTGCTGTTCTACGTCCAAACTGAATTGCTGAACCATAGTCTGCAACAAATATATCGATTACATTTCCGGCCATACCACCAGTATCTTCAACTACGAACTCACCATAACCTTCGATGTATATCTTAGTTCCAAGTGGAATAGAGTTACAAGCTACTGTATGATTAACTTGAGGATAAACTCCAGAAGCGCATCTGTTTCCAGTTGCTATATAAGCAGTAAGCTGATAGTTTCCTATGAAGTCACCCTTCTCAGCGTTCTGACTATTCTTTGCTACGCGGTCAAGGCTTGTCTCGGCCTGTAACTTATAATCCTCAATTCTATTCTCGTACATCTCACGGCATTTCTCATCCTGAAGTGCTTTTTCAGCTTCAACTTCAGCCTTATGCTCCTCGAGTATTTCTCTTGTGAAAGCATCCATGGAAGATGTTTCCTCAGCGGTGATATCCTGAGCTGGAAGCTTTACGCCCCATATTGTCAGTGCTGCAAACATTGATGTTGCCAGAGTAAGTCGAATCTTCTTTTTTGTTGTTATATTCATAAACAAGTCCCTTTAGCTGTAAATTATTACATAGTTATAGCATTCTTAATTTGTTTACATATAGAGTTTTACAACAATATTAATAAAAATGCAACAAATTTGTAACATTTCGTGAATGTGATGATTATATAGACGAATATTTGGTCAATTTATACATAATGCACAAAATATAGTGTTATATTATGTAAATCAACCCAAGATATTATGTAAAGTACACAATTGGATGTTGCGGAATTGTTACGCTGAAACGTAATAAAATAGCGCTTTCTGAGGCTTTTTTGATGGTTTTTGCATATAAATGTTTCGAAAATACTACACAAAATGTTACACTTGTTAAGCAATTGTGTCCTATTATGTCAAAAAAAGATATTGACAAAATAAATGGCTGAGCGTATATTGAACATATGAACAAACAAACATATGTTTTGCAATAGGAGTTTATTATGGAAGAAAAGAAACCAGTTATCGATAACATGCCAGAAGATGAATATCTTTATGATCTGGCGGACCTTTTCAGAATCTTTGGAGATTCAACTAGAATAAAGATACTTTATTCACTATTTGATGGAGAGTTATGTGTAAATGATATCTCCACCGCGTTAGGACTTACTCAGTCATCCGTAAGCCACCAGCTAAGGATTTTAAAAGATTCTAAGCTTGTAAAGTTTAGACGTGATGGAAAGAGTATATTCTATTCACTTGATGATGATCATGTAAGATCAATCCTTAATCTGGGAATGGAACATCTTGAGGAGTAAGCATACTGACGGGATGTGATGAGTGAGTAACATTTTAAATTACAGGATTAAATGATGAGAGAAAGAAAGGACATAAGATGAAGAAGACATATAAGGTAGAAGTTGATTGTGCGGCATGTGCAGAGAAGATGCAGGAAGCTATTAAGAATACCGAAGGCGTTAAGGATGCAACCCTTAGCTTTATGACACTTAAGTGCAAAGTTGAGTTCGAGGATGGAGTTGATCCTGATGCTGTAATTCAAGAAGCAAGAAAGAATTGCAAGAAGATAGAAGATGATATGGAGATATTTATCTAGTCTTATTTAGTAAAGGAAAGATTATGAGTAAGAAGCAGAAGAACAATTTATGTAGATGTATTATATCACTTGTTCTCGTTGTTGCTTTATCTGTTACATTTCACTTTATCGAGATGCCGTGGTTCGTTGAACTTGCGGCATTTCTTATACCCTATTTCGTAGTAGGATACGATGTACTCTTTAAGGCAGCGAAAAATATTCGTAACGGTCAGGTGTTTGATGAATGCTTTCTTATGGCGGTTGCAACTATAGGAGCTATAGCTACTGGCGAGTATCGTGAAGGTGTTGCGGTAATGCTTTTCTATCAGATAGGAGAGCTTTTCCAGAGTATAGCGGTTGGAAAGAGCCGTAAGAATATAGCGGATCTGATGGATATATGTCCTGAGATTGCAAATGTAATGCATGAGGATGGAACTGTTACTGAAGAAGATCCAGATGACGTAGAAGTTGGTTCTATAATAGTTGTAAATCCTGGCGAGAGAGTTCCAATAGATGGCGTGATTATAGAAGGTGATACAAGCCTTGATACAAGCGCACTTACTGGAGAGTCGGTTCCTAGAGCGGCTCATCCGGGGGATGAGATAATCAGTGGATGTATTACCTTATCAGGTATGATAAAGGTTAAGACTACAAAGGAGTTTGAAGATTCTACGGTATCCAAGATACTGGAGCTTGTTGAAAACTCTAGTATGAGAAAGGCGAAGGCTGAGAACTTTATATCAAAGTTTGCAAAGTACTACACCCCAATAGTATGCTACTCGGCACTTGCACTTTTTGTAATACCGCCAGTTATTAGACTCCTTCTGGGTATGCCGGCAGATTGGATAGACTGGTTAATGCGTGCACTTACATTTCTTGTAATATCGTGTCCATGCGCAGTAGTAATCTCAGTTCCCCTCAGCTTTTTTGGAGGTATAGGATGTGCATCCTCTAAGGGAATACTTGTTAAGGGTTCCAATTATCTGGAAGCTCTGGCGTCAACTGAAACTATAGTTTTCGATAAGACTGGAACTCTTACTAAAGGCGTATTTGAGGTTCAGGAAATCTATGCTGAAGACGGAGTATCGCGGGATTTATTACTTGAAAGGGCGGCAAATGCAGAAAGCGCATCTAGCCATCCTATAGCAGAGTCCATACTTAGAGCTTATAAAGCTACATTTAATAAAGACATAAATCATATATTGATTCACGAAGTTGAAGAGATAGCAGGCCATGGCGTATCTGTATGTTATAAGGAACTTCCTGATGGTGTGATTGAAACTATAGCTGCGGAAGATATCGATGGCATGGCAACACATGTGAAGATATATGCTGGTAACCTTAGACTTATGAAGCTGGTAGGTGCTGATGTACCTGATGTTCATGATGAAGGAACAGTGGTTTATATCGCAGAGAGTTATGAGCAAAAAGCTACTAAGTATCTTGGCTGCATTGTTATAGCGGATCAGCTTAAGGAGACAACAAAGGATGCGATGACAGGGCTTTCAAAGCAGGGAATCAAGACTGTTATGCTCACAGGTGATGCTGAAAAGGCTGCTAAGAGAATAGCTGAAAAGATAGGCATATCTGAATATAAGTCAGAACTACTTCCTGGTGACAAGGTTGACGAAGTTGAGAAGCTTCTTGCTTCACTTGGTGATCAGGACGATGAGAAGAGGGCTAGACTTGCATTTGTAGGTGATGGAATAAATGATGCGCCTGTACTTGCAAGAGCGGATATAGGAATCGCTATGGGTGCCATGGGTTCAGATGCTGCGATAGAGGCGGCGGACGTTGTGCTGATGGACGATGATCCTGCTAAGATATCTCTAGCTATGAAGATATCAAGAAAGACCTTAAAGATAGTAAAGCAGAATATAACATTTGCGATAGCAGTAAAGGTTCTGTGTCTGTTACTGGGTGCCTTAGGCTTTGCTAATATGTGGCTTGCAATCTTTGCAGATGTAGGAGTTATGGTTATAGCGGTATTAAATGCTACTAGAACTCTTAGAATAAAGAATTAGAGGATTTTAAAGACAAAATGCGACGGGTAGCTAAACTACCAGTCGCATTTTTTGGGGAAGAGAGAGATCTAAGATCATCTATTTATAGTCATCACACTTAAGAGGGTTAAGTGCAACACCCTGAATATCGGAGTCTTTTTTGCCATCTGTTACATATACACATGGCTCATTAGTAGGAGCAATGCATACAAGCCAACCGTCTGGGCTAAACTCATTCCAGCTACCTACTACATAATCGGAATTAGTATATCCAACATCTGCAGGATTAACTGACTTCCTGTACTTTAATTTCTCTGGTGGACAGGTTTTATCCATTTCAGCTTTCAGCTCTGTGAGATCCGGTGAAGCTGCTGCATTAAATATGGTCCATTCAGTATCATCATTAGATGCGACAAGTAGAGGTGTGCATACATATGCACCGCCGGAAGTGGCATTTTGTATGCTGTCCATAACTTTGTCGTAAATGCTTTCGTTAGCCATACTTGCTTTAAGAGCTGAGCCGATAGCTTCAGCTGCCGCTATATCATCAGCCTTGCGTGCCTTATCAATATATCTGAAAAGTGCAGGAATAGCAGCGGCCGCAAGTATAGTGATTATGGTTGTAACGATTAATAGTTCTACGAGCGAAAATCCCTTATTCTTCATAACTCCTCTCCTTTTATATTTTATGAAATAGTATGTAAATAGTGATTTTAAAAAATAGTGTATGTGCAGATAAACCGTTATGTTATCTAATTCGGATTATATTTAAATGAGATTTTATTTTTTACATGAATCGTACCTTTTTTGTACGAATCTCACGTAAAATAGCGGCTTAAGACAAGTTTCACATGGCTGTCACATTTGATACAAATAAGCTACAAGAATCGGACAAATAGTGGACATCATTTGGTAAAGATTAAGACAAAAAAGTTATACCCATTATCTTGATTAGGTGTTATAATGGCTTCACTAATTTTCAGAAAGGTGGATTCATTATTATGAAGGCAGCGATTATTATGGGTTCAACCAGTGACCTGTCAAAGGTGGAACCAGCAATTGAAATCCTTAAAGGAAAAGGAATAGACGTAAAGGTTAGATGTCTATCAGCTCACAGAGCTTCAAGACAGCTGACAGAATTTATTGAAGAGATAAATGCAGATGGAACAGAGGTAGTTATCACAGCAGCTGGTATGGCAGCAGCACTTCCAGGAGTAGTTGCAGCACAGACAGTTCTTCCAGTTATAGGTGTTCCACTATCTGGTTCAGTTCTCGATGGACAGGATGCGCTTTATTCAATAGTTCAGATGCCACCTGGAATCCCAGTAGCTACAGTAGCTATAAATGGTGCGAAGAATGCAGCTTGGCTTGCTCTTGAGATTATGGCTATAAAGCATCCAGAATTACATGAGATGCTTCTTGCTGAGAGAAAGGCTATGCAGGAGTCGGCACTTAAGGCAAATGAAGAAATTATTGCTAAATATCAGTAAAAAAATCATTACTTCCGGTTCTATATTTTTACTTAGTATTATAGGTTCTGATATTATAAGCTCTTACCTGTAAGCATTGAGTAAGCTGAGAGGTACTTATCGATAGTCTTATCTACGATATCCTGTGGAAGCTCCCAGTTCTCTGGCTCTGCTGTGTTGGCATCAGACTTAAGCCAGTCACGAGCAAACTGCTTATCAAATGATGGCTGACCATGTCCTGGCTCATAACCATCTGCTGGCCAGAATCTTGAAGAATCTGGTGTAAGCATTTCATCACCAAGTACGATATTTCCGTCCTCATCAAGTCCGAACTCGAACTTTGTATCAGCTATAATGATTCCCTTAGTTAAAGCGTAGTCAGCGCACTTATTGTAAAGAGCAAGTGTATAGTCACGAAGCTTCTCTGCATATTCCTGACCCTTGCCTGGGAACTCCTTCTCAAGTATCTCTACTGTCTTCTCGAAAGATACGTTCTCATCATGATCACCAATCTCAGCCTTAGTTGATGGTGTGTAGATTGCCTCAGGAAGCTTGTCACTTTCAACAAGTCCTTCAGGAAGCTTGATACCGCATACAGTACCATTTTCCTTGTAGCTTGCCCAACCACTACCTGTGATATAACCACGAACGATACATTCAACAGGGAGCATAGTGAGCTTCTTGCACATCATGCTGTTTCCGTCGTAATCAGGATTCTGGAAGAACTCTGGCATATCCTTTACGTCAACGGATATCATATGATTTGGAAGTATGTCAGAAGTATAATCAAACCAGAACTTTGACATCTGAGTCAGAACAGTTCCTTTCTTGCTGATCTTGTTCTTCAGGATAACGTCATAGCAACTAATACGGTCAGTTGCAACCATAATCAGGCTGTCGCCATTATCGTAGATTTCCCTAACTTTTCCTTCTTTAATAGGCTTCATAATGTTCCTCCATTTATTTATAATATTTAATATGTGTAAAGTACCATGTTGCAAATAGATTTATAGCATAGTCGCTTTAGAAAAAAAAATCAAGAAGTTATGCTAAAATACTAAAAAAGTTTAAGAAAATACTAAAGTTATCTTTGTATTATCTGTCATATTGTGATAAACTAAAAGGGCATAGAGGTTTTGGTTGTTACCGACATTTTACATATTAGGGTGTAGTAGGAGGACTAGAATAGATGAAGCCATTTTCAAATGCTTATGATGCCATTAAAAAGCTGTTTAAGAAAATGTTTGGCAAAAAAGATATTGATGAACAGCTAGAGACTACTGAGGAAGGCTTGGCCGAAGCAGCCGAGAAGGAAGCGGAGGAAACAGCAAAAGTTGCTGAAGAGACAACCGAGAAGGCTGAAGAAGAGAAGGAAGAGAAGGCTAAGGAACCTGAGAAGGCTATAGAGGATGTTCTCGCAAGTATCGCTGATGAAGAAGGAATCAAGGAAGAGAAGATAAGTAAGGGCGAGCTTGAAGAACAGAAGAAGTACGAGGAAGAAGTTAGAAAGCGTGCCGAGCGTAAAGCAAAGCGTGAAGCTGAAGATCGTAAGAAAGAGGCAGAAGAAGCTGCTAATGCAAAAGAAGAAAAACTTAAGATGGTTACTGATCCTGTTACTGGAGAAGAGGTTCCACTTGGACAGCTTCCAGCAGAAGCAACATATCTTAAGAAATATATGCGTATACAGACAACATCGGATGATGTTCTCGTAGCTATTAACTCAATTCTTAAGCATCCAGATATGCCTAAGAATGTAGTCGTACTTGGTAGAAATGGATTCGGTACAGTTAAGGTCGGCGAAGACTTCGCAAGAAGCTTCTATGAGCTGGGTATCGTTAAGTCAGATAAGATTGCTAAGACTAAAGCTAAGCAGCTTAACAAGATGGGTCTTGAGAAGCTGAAGGCTCTTAAGGGTGGATGCCTTATTATAGAGAATGCCGGACTTGTATCATTTGGCAAGCTGGTTGAGGTTATAAAGGATTCATCTCCTGAGAACAACGATTATGTAGTTATCCTTACAGGTGAGATTGATTCTCTGGCTAACTTCTTTGATGAGAATGATGATATCGTTGATGAGTTCATCTACCTGATAGATATTCATAAGATTAAAGAGCGTGGAATGATGCACTTTGCTCGTGGATATGTAAAAGAGAGAGGTTACAAGGCTGATAAGGCTGTATATGATAAGCTTAAAGCTTCCCTCAAGGCTATGGAGGAAGGTAACATCGATAGATTTGTTGCTCGAATCGATGAAGTTATTGAGAAGTGTGATGCAAGAGAAGCTGGTGGAGATGCTAGTAAGACTCTTCTCCCAGAAGATGCTAACTAAGCTGTATAATATTCTATCTATAAAGATAATGTGATTTCTTAAAAAGCGGTGTCTCATATGAGATACCGCTTTTAGAGGTTTTATATGACATTTTCAGAGTTTATAAATGAATATAAGAATAAACTTGGATGTAGCTTTAAGGATATATCAGATGTGACAGGTCTTACTCCGGCTACTATTAGTAGGTATAAGTCGGGGGAGAGAGTTCCTGTGAAGAATGGTCCGCAGTATCAGGCCATAGTCAGAGGCTTTATTCTTCTTGCTGAAAAGACGGGTAAAGGTTCGAAGGATGATATAGTTCGCGATATAGAGAGTGCATTTAAGGATGAAGACGATAGTTTTGACTTCTACGGCTTTAGAAGAAATCTGTCGGAAATTATGGATAGACTTCATATTACTCTGAGAGATGTTGCTGATGCTGTAGATAAGGATGTATCTTACATCTCCAGAATCAAGGCGGGAACCAGACATCCAGCTAGTCCTGGCGATCTTGTTTCAGTGATAACTGGATTTATCTGCAATGAGTTTACTAAGAGATATCAGCTTGAGATTATAGCAGAGCTGCTGGATCTTAGACTTACTGAGGTTTCTGATGAAAATGCCAGATATGATCATTTATATAACTGGCTCTATTCTGATGATGAGAGCATGAAGCGGTACGTTGATGACTTCGTGCATAAGCTTGATAAGTTTAATCTAAATGAATACGTTTCTTCTGCAAATGTTGGAAGAGAGCTGGAGGAGGCTTCGAGTCGGGATTTTCCTGGTGGCTTAAGCTACAATCTGGAGGATGTTCTTACACTACAGAGAAGCCTTATACAGAAGACTATCAAGGAATCGCAGGGAGGAACCCTGGATATCTGTTGGAATATGTCTAACAGTAAGATGAATAAGACATACATTTCATCAGATCAGCTGATTCAGTCACTGGCACAGGTTTTGAAGAAGGGTGTACGTATTCGTATAGTCAATATAAACAGCAATCCTATGAATGAGATGATTGACTGGCTTGTTCTACTACCTGGACCGCACTGATAGTGATGTATTTATTAATTCACTCATGGTATCAGATGTTGCTGCTCTAACGTCAGAGGGCTTATCTGATAATAAGGATATATATCGTTCTTACATGACAGAAAATAAACTTGAAGTTGACTATTATAGACGTAAGTTCGAAGGGCTGATTGATCTATCAGAGAAAATGATAGACGTAATAGGAGTGGATAATAATCAGCAGAGAAAGAAGTTCCTGAAGGAAGATATGAAGACTGCTGGCAAGAGAACTAATATTCTATCAACCCCGCCGATTTATACGATATCTGATGAACTTCTTAGAAAAATACTCAGGAGAAATGACATTTCCGCTGAAGACGGAAAGAGGATACAAAGCTATATCCATAATGAAAGAGATAGAGTTCTTTCTATAATGGAGCATTCGAGACTTGAGGATCATATTCCTGAAGTTTCCAGAATAGATTATGATAAGAAACCTGTGTTCCTATCGTTGTCGGGTCTTTTCTATGATAAGGATATCTTCTATACATATGATGAGTATATTGAACATCTGTCCAGTGCGCAGGAGTTTCAGGATAAATATGAGAACTATTCACTTATAGTTAGAAATGATCTGGATTATAGAAATATACAGATATTCATCCACGAAAATGAGTGGGTTATGATATCTAAGAATAAATCGCCGGCGATTCATTTTATAGTAAGACATCCAGTTATGAGAAGAAATCTTGAGGAAATGCTAGAGGCTATCGCAAGATAAAGTTGACGTTTTGTCAAAACCTATTTCCAAATCGTGTCAATTTGTTGCCTAACTTGGCAATTGTAGTTGACGGCTTGTACTACTGTTCATATAATCCTTCTTGTTGATGTGTAAATATCTGACAAAAATAACAGAAATGTGTCAACAAGATAACTAACGATTAGGAGTAGTACTATGAGTTTAAGAAGAAAGATACGTAGAGCAGCTGCTTTAGTTCTTGCATCAGCTATGACATTTAGTCTTACTGCATGTGGTGCAGGTAACTCAGCAAAGAAAGATACAATAAGAATAGGATATATTAATCCTACAACTGGACCTCTCGCTGGTAACGGTGAAGGCTGTGACTGGGCAGTAAAGCAGATTACTGACTATGTTGAGCAGAATCCGATAACAGTAGATGGAAAGGAAATGGATTTCGAAGTCATCGTATATGATTCAGAGTCAGATGCTAATAAGTGTTCAGAGATGACTCAGAAGCTTATCGAAGAAGATGATGTAGATATGATCATTGCTATACAGACACCTAATACAGTTATTCCTGTAGTTGAGGTTGCTGAGAGATATGGAGTTCCATGTATCGCTTCACAGGCTCCAATTGATCCTGTAGCTCATTCAAGAGATGAGTTCAACTGGACATATCTTTCATTCTATACTCTTGATGACGTGTATGAATCACAGCGTGCTATGTGGACAGTTGCTGGTCACGGAATAGATTCAGGTGCTAAGGTTGGACTTCTGTTCGCAAATGATGCAGATGGTACTGCTTGGCATGATATATTTGTTAAGAGACTTGCTGAAGATGGATATACAGTAGTAGATCCTGGTCAGTATCCATCAGGAACTACAGACTTTACAAGTCTTGCTAATACATTTAAGACAGAGGATATAGACGTTATCGCAGGAACAAATATTCCTCCTGATTTCATGAACTCCTACAATGCTTGTATTAGTGCAGGCGTTGAGGTAGACGCAGTTACTATGGGTAAATGTTGTCTTCTTGAGAGTGATGTAAATGCTCTCGGTGATCTGTCAGATGGTATAATGACTCAGGTTTGGTGGGCACCTACTAATCCATTTACTTCAGAACTTACTGGTATGTCAAGTGAGAAGCTTGCTGAGCAGTATGCAACTGATAATGACGGACGAGTTATGCCACAGCCTACAGCATATGCTTATGAGGCTCTTGAACTTGCAGTTCAGACATTTAAGAATACAAAGTCCATGGACAAGGAAGATATCAGAGCTTCACTTGCAGGACTTGATGTAGATACAATAGTTGGTCATATTAAGTATGATCAGGAGATGAATGGACTTCCTTTTGCCAGAACAGTTCTTTGTGGAGGACAGTGGCAGAGAGATGAGAATGGTGAGCTGAAGCTTATCATTATCGATAACTCTATTCATCCGGAGATTCCACTTACTGGTAGCTATCAGTCAGGAAATGCTACTACAAAATAATTCAGGGATATATATGAGTAATATATTAAGTTTCGAAAATGTTAGCTCAGGCTATACAAATATTCGCGTACTTGATAACCTTTCCTTCGACGTAGTCGAGGGAGAGGTTTTTGGCGTTATAGGTCCAAATGGATGCGGTAAGACTACTATGCTGAATACTCTTGCAGGTCTTATCAAATGCATGGATGGACACATAATCTTTGATGGCAAGGATATATCTAAGCTTCCACCATTTGTTAGATGTTCGTTGGGGATAGGAAGAACCTTCCAGGTGCCACGACCATTTGAGAAGATGACCGTTATGGAAAATGTTCTCGTTGCTACAGTGCATGGAGCAGGACTCAGCAAACGTGATGGTGAGAAGAAAGCTATAGAAGTTCTCGAGAGAGTCGGAATGAAAGACAGCCAGGCTGTTCGAGCTGGAGAACTTACACTTCTTGATCGTAAGAGACTTGAGATAGCACGTGCTCTAGGTTCTGCACCGAAGCTTCTTCTACTTGATGAGGTTGCTGCCGGACTTACGGAACTAGAGGTAAAGGAAGTGATGGATCTTGTGGATGAGCTTAAGAAAGAAAAGCTCACCATAGTATGGATAGAACATATTCTTGAGACTATGCTTAAGTCTGCAGATAGACTTATGTGTATGGCTGAGGGTAAGTCAGCTATAATAGGCGAACCAAAGTCAGTAATAGAGTCTAAGATTGTTGAAGAGTTATATCTTGGAGTGAGTGAAGATGAGTAGTACATTATTACAATTTGATAATGTCAGCGTAAAGTATGGAGATTTCACAGCTGTATCTGATGTTACTATGAGCTTCTTTGAAGGATCTATCATAGGACTTATAGGAACAAATGGTGCTGGAAAGACTTCTCTGATGAATGCGGCTATGGGACTTACTCCTATTAGCAGTGGCAAGGTTAGTATAGCTGGCGAGGATATAACGAAGGTTCCAGTTGAGAAAAAGCTGGATTATGGTATGTGTCTTGTTCCTCAGGGCGGTCACTGCTTTAACAGAATGTCTGTGCAGGACAACCTTCTGGTCGGTGGAATAAGCAGTAAGGCAAAGCATGGTAGAGATGCAAAAAGTATGAGATCAGATAATCTCGAGAAGGTATATGATCTCTTTCCTATATTAAAAGAGAAGGCAAATGTACCGGCAGGAAGTCTCTCTGGTGGACAGAGACAGATGGTTGCCATAGGACGTGCGCTTATGTCTAGTCCGAAGATCATACTCTTCGATGAGTTGTCCCTTGGACTAGCACCTGTTGTTGTAAAAGATATTTATGCAACAATTAAGAAGATAAATGAAACTGAAAGAACGACTATAATCCTGATAGAGCAGGATACAAACAGAGTTCTCAGCATGACAGATTATGCATATATAATGCTGAAGGGAAAGGTTGCTCTGGAAGGAGATTCAGACAGCCTCGATCCAGAGGAAGTAAAGAAGGCGTACTTTGGTATATAAGGATTAAGAAGATGTATATTGTTCAGGTTTTGGTAAATGGAATATTGCTGGGTGGTATCTATGCAGGTATCGGACTAGGTATGTCGCTGATACTTGGTATAGTTAAGCTTACGAATCTTGCTCATGGTGAATACATCATAATGGGTGCATTTCTGTCATCTATTCTGACTACAGCACTTGGTATAGATCCACTGCTAACCCTTTTTGTATCAGTTCCAACTATGTTCTTCTTTGGATATGCCCTTCAGAGAGTACTGATTAATCATGGAATGAAGCGAGGAGCTGAGCCGGCGCTTCTGGTAACCTTCGGTATTTCCATCATTTTAAAGGATGGAATGCTTATGCTCTTTACTCCAGATGCAAGACACGTGGCTACATCTTATAGTAATAGCGTAGTTACAGTAGCTGGAATAGATATATCACTTCTGAACATCATACTACTTATAGTATGTGCGGTATTTATCTTCGTACTTAAGAGATTTCTAGAGAAAACAGATATAGGTCGTGCCATCAGAGCCACGGCTGACGATACCGAAGCTGCACAGCTTTCGGGTATAAATGTAGCTCATACCTTTGCTATCGCAATGGGTATAGCAACTGCAGCATCGGCTGTAGCGGGTACATGCGTAAGTATGAAGTGGACATTCTATCCAACTTCAGGTGGAGAATATCTTCTGATAGCATTTGTTGTAGTAGTTATCAGTGGCCTGGGAGATATACGTGGAACTCTTCTTGCAGGCGTAATGTTTGGACTTATGCAGGTTATTGGTGGAGCCAGCTATGGACGACTTATCAGCTACATATTCCTTATAGTTATTCTTGTATTTAATCCAAGAGAACTGATGGGAAGATTTCTTCGTGATAGAAGAGAGCGTTCACTTTCTAAGAAGGAGGTGAAGGCAGATGAATAAGAAGAAGATTATCCTGGGACTTGGATTTGTTGTTATAGGTTTACTTCTTTTTACATTTGGTGAGGTAGGACTCTTCTCCAATAATGCGATGCGATATCTCTTGCAGATATTTATCTATATTACTCTTGGAGAAATGTGGAACCTGCTGAGTGGTTTTGCAGGTATGACAAGTCTCGGACAGCAGACATTTATTGGAATCGCTGGCTATAGTATAGCTATGGCTACGACTGTCTATAAGATGAACTTCGGAACAGGTATCCTTATAGGAGTTGGAATCTGTATAGTGACTTCGAGTCTCCTGGCCTTCCTGCTTCTAAAGATGGAAGGAATGTACTTCTCTATAACTACCTGGGTTATAGCGGAAGCACTGGGAACTTTTTTCCTCAGCTGGGGATATGTAGGACAGGGAGCTGGTATGACCATATCAATATCTCCTTATCCTAGAATAGATGCGATATATGCTATGTCGCTGATCCTATGTTTTGTGACACTTATTGTAGTATATCTTCTGTTAAATAGCCGCCTAGGTCTTGGACTTACAGCTATGAGAGATAATATATCAGCTGCATCCTGCATGGGTGTAAATATCGGAAGATCTAAGTTTGTTGTCTATCTGATAGCAGCTGTCTTTACCGGACTTGCTGGTTCGATTCTTTTTATCAATAAGGGTACAATCTATCCAGAGAGTGGTTTCAGTATCGGCTGGACTATCTCTATGGTATTTATAGTTATAATAGGTGGTTCCGGAACCATCGAAGGACCAATCATTGGTTCGGTCATATATGTATTCCTACAGGAGTTTCTGGCTCATTATCCTGGATGGTCGAACATCATTCTCGGTATCATAGCTATAGTAATAATCCTATATATGCCTGAAGGAATCGTGGGCGCTATCAGAAATCGCTCATTTACAAAATTACTAAAAAAATCTAAAGGGAAATGATATATAAAAAGGTTCCCTAATTAGGAGTGTGTAGTTGAAGAAACTTTTTATAGCCGAGAAACCTTCGGTAGCCCAGCAGTTTGCCGATGCACTTAAGGTGAAGGGTGCCCGTAAGGATGGATATATAGAAGATGAAGAAAATATAGTTACTTGGTGTGTAGGACATCTTGTTACCATGAGTTATCCGGAGGTATATGATCCGGCACTTAAGAAATGGTCACAGGATACGCTTCCATTTATACCAAATGAGTATAAGTACGAGGTTATTCCAGCGGTGGCAAAGCAGTTTAATATAGTAAAGGGACTGCTTAACAGGGAAGATGTTGAGACAATCTATGTCTGCACCGACTCGGGACGTGAAGGAGAATATATATATCGACTTGTTGATAGATTAGCCGAGGTTGATCCAAAGAAGGATCGTCGCCGCGTGTGGATCGATTCTCAAACTGAGGAAGAAATACTTCGCGGTATCAGAGAAGCAAAGCCACTTACTGAATATGATAACCTTAGCTGTGCTGCTTATCTAAGAGCCAAGGAAGACTATCTGATGGGTATTAACTTCTCCAGAGCTCTTACGCTTAAGTATTCATATCCGATCAAGCAGTATCTTGGTGTGGATAAATGCGTTATAGCTGTTGGTCGTGTTATGACCTGCGTTTTAGGTATGGTTGTAAAGCGTGAACGCGAGATAAGAGAATTCGTATCGACTCCATTTTACCGTGTTGTAGCTGGTATAGAAAAGCCCGCTGAGGAAGGCGAGGAGAGACGTAAGCTTTTTGAGGCTGAGTGGAAAGCTGTAAAGGGAAGTAGATATTTCGAGAGTCCAAAGCTATATAAGGAAAATGGATTTAAAGAGCGTGCTGACGCTGAAGAACTTATAGAATACTTAAAGAATCCAGAACCAGTAGAGATGACTATTAAGAGTATCTCTAAAAAGACTGAGAAGAAGAATCCTCCTATGTTATATAACCTGGCGGAGCTCCAGAATGACTGTTCTAAGAGATTCAAGATCAGTCCTACGGATACGCTTAATATAGTGCAGGAACTCTATGAGAAGAAGCTGGTTACATATCCAAGAACAGATGCGAGAGTACTCTCCACTGCTATAGCGAAGGAAATTGATAAGAATATAAGAGGACTGTCAAACTATGGTCCACTTTCTGGGTTTGCCCAGAATATAATAGCAAATCAAGGCTATGCTGGAATAGCCAAGTCTAAGTATGTTAATGATAAGCTTATAACAGATCACTATGCTATAATTCCAACCGGTCAGGGTCTTGGACAGCTGTCAAAACTTTCGGACTTACAGCAGAAGGTCTATGATATAATCGCTAGAAGATTCTTATCTATCTTCTATGCACCGGCAGAGTATCAGAAGCTTGCTATAACTCTTACCAGAAATGGTGAAGAGTTCAGTGCTTCATTTAAGATGCTTGTAAAGCCTGGATACCTGAAGATTGCTAATCCTTCACTTGCAAATCCATCGGGCAAGACCAATGCGGAAAAAACAGATGGAGATTCTGAAGGCAAGAAGGACGGAGAATCAGGAGATAAGGAAGAAGATCAGGCTCTTACTGCTGATCTGATGAAATATATCTCTACCCTTAAGAAGGGTTCGGTTCTTCCTGTATCTGGATTTGAGATTAAGGAAGGTAAGACTAATCCACCTCAGAGATATAATTCAGGTTCTATGATTCTCGCTATGGAAAATGCAGGAAAACTAATCGAAGATGAAGAGCTTAGAGAGCAGATTAAGGGTAGTGGTATCGGAACATCAGCGACGCGTGACGCCATAATCACTAAGCTTGTGAATAATAAATATATATCACTAAATAAGAAAACCCAGATTCTGACACCAACTTTCCTGGGTGAGATTATATATGATGTTGTACTATATTCTATAAATGGACTACTGAGTGCCGAGCTTACGGCCAGCTGGGAATATGGACTTGAGGGTGTATCTGAAGGAACTATCCCAGAGTCAGAATATATAGAGAAAATGAATGGTTATGTGGCCAAGTATGTAAATATAGTAAAGGGAATACGTAATCAGAATCAGATGCATTTTGTCTTTGATAAGACAAAACCATATTATTCAAAAAAGAAGTAAAGAAAATGAAATGAAAAAGCGACAGCCCCCAAAGCTGTCGCTTCTTTCTTGGAATATAAAATCCCAATCCCCCAATAATTGCTTTATTTAAATATAAATAAAACAACGCCCAATACGGCTAAAACAATCATATAAATTATCCAAGCTTTTGTAGAAGTAAACTTGGTTTGCTTTCTAGTGCTGTCATTACTTCTAGATAGAAGTAAGTGCTCACCACAGAAGAAAAGCATTGCGAAAATAACCATCATCAGAATCCAAAAAACGAACGTAGGCATAATTTTTACCTCCCTTATGATGTATTTCTGAATATATTATATCACATTTTCTGGAAAAATATACAAAAAATTTTTGGGTTTTTGTATATTTTTGTATTAGTTGACTATAACAGCTTTGCTTTTTTATTCATACGTCACCAAATGCGGATTTTGCACTTTTATATGATAGATGGTAAAATATAAAAAGTTTTTTTGGTGAGGTTTAATTATGAGACATAAGATTACAAAGCATATTAAGAGAGCCGCTTCATTAGCGCTGGGGGCACTGGTGGTATTTAATACTGTAGTGACTCCACTTACTGTGAAGGGCGGAGCTGCAGATGTTCAGGCGGCAGAAAAAAAGACAATAAAGGAATTTCTGAAAACTGGTCTTGAACCTATGGGTACAACCATGTATACCTACGGTGGCGGTTGGAATGAAGAAGATACAGGGGCAGGTACGGAAGCGCGTACCATAGGCCTTTCCGCGCGTTGGGCTGAGTTCGCAGCACAGCAGACGAGTAGCTATAATTATAAGGATTATGATTATAAGAAAAATGGGGATGTAATTCATTTAGGACTTGATTGCTCAGGATATGTCGGATGGGTTCTCTATAATACTCTTGAAACTGAAAATGGTAAGGAAGGGTATGTAGATTACAATAATAAGGTTCTTGAGCGACTTCAGAAAGAAGGCTATGGAACACTTACCATGGCAGCAAATGTAAAGGACTACAAGCCTGGAGATATTATGAAGACTCCAGATCATATGTGGATAGTAGTTGGTCCTTGTTCAGATGGGAGTGTAGTGCTAATGCATTCTTCTCCTCCAGGAGTTCAGTTCTCAGGAACACCAACTCCTTCTGGTAATAAGAACTCTGAGGCTGTGACTATCGCTACATATTATAAGAAGACTTATTACAGTTCATGGTATGAAAAGTATCCGGATAGTACTAAGGGTATATCTTATCTTTCTGGATATAATCAGTTTAGATGGTCTACAACTGGTTCATCATTTTCAGATCCAGAGGGCTATCAGAATATGACTGCAGTTGAGGTTCTAAAGGATCTTTTTGGTACAGTTCCTCCAGGATATGATACAGGAAATAATTCAAGTAATGGAACCTGGAAGAAGGATAGTAAGGGTTGGTGGTATCAGCTGACTGACGGTTCTTATCCAGCTTCCAAGTGGCTTCAGATAGATAATATATGGTACTACTTTAATAAGAGTGGCTATATGTCAACAGGTTGGGTTAAGGATGGCAGTATCTGGTATTATATGAACTCAAGTGGAGCTATGCAGACGGGCTGGATAAAGAGTGGTTTCAAGTGGTATTACATGGACTCCAGCGGTGCTATGCAGACAGGTTGGGTTAAGGATGGCAGTACCTGGTATTATCTGAACTCAAGTGGAGATATGGCTACAGGCTGGGTTAAGGATGGTGCTGACTGGTACTATCTCAAGTCAAGCGGAGCTATGGCTGCAAATGAGAGCATAGGTTCATATTATGTAGATGCCAGTGGTAAATGGGTTAAGTAGACGAAGTTATATAGAAGGACTAAGGGGTATGAAGCAAGGTATTATAGTTGTTAATAAGGGTACACAGGATTTGGAAGTCAGAATGAAGACTCTCGACGACTTTGTACTGTCTATTGGTGACAGAATAGAGGATGCCGAGATATCCCTCGTCTTCACAGATGGTGAGATAAGAAAAGCAATTCGTGAGAAGACAGGTGAAAAGGTTCAGAATCTTAAAGCTGAAATATTTGCTATGAAGGAAAGAGGCGTATCAGAGCTTACGGTTGTTTCCACTGATATTCATGAAGGACCTGATTATAAGCTGCTTAAGGAAGAAACAGTAGGACTAGCTACATTATTCAATAAGGTAAATATATCTGTGCCTCTTCTTTATCAGGATTCAGATTATGAGATAACGGCAAGAGCTTTTCTTGGAGCATTTGGAGATATGGCTGAGGATTCAGTCTTGGTCGTTCTTGCTGAGGGACATAAGAAAGAGGGCTTAGAAGAGATGAGGGCTTTTGAGACTTCTCTCGCGAGGTATATTCCGAATAGCTACGTGGCTACTCTAAATGGAGAGAAGAGGCCATACAAGATTATAAAGGAACTTAAGACTGGTATTCATGAAGGAAAAAGAATAGTTCTTGTACCTCTTGAGTTTGTTGCTGGAGAAACAGTTGAAAATGCTGTCTCACAGGAGTATACTGACTTTGTTTTACGACTCGAAGGAGAAGGGTATACAGTAGAGCCCGTATTTAAGGGACTTGCTGAGTACGACGAATTCCAAAGACTCTATATGCGTCATCTATATGATGCATTACGATAGGAGAATTATATGAAGATAATAATAGCCGGTTGTGGAAAGGTAGGTCAGTCACTAGCTGAGAGACTTACAAATACCGGTCATGAGGTTACAGTCATTGATAAAAGATATGAGGCTATAACATCTGTTACAAGTACTGTAGATGTTATGGGATATCAGGGAGACTGTACTAGTATTAACTGCCAGAAGGAAGTAGGCATAAAGGATGCTGATTTACTGATAGCAGTTACTGATAATGACGAGATTAATATGCTTGCCTGCCTTATCGCAAAGAAGACAGGTAGCTGTCATACTATAGCGCGTATCAGAAGTCCGCAGTACACGGATGAGATAGGTTATCTTAAGGAAGAACTTGGACTATCTATGTCTATCAATCCTGAGATGGTTGCTGCTGATGAAATGGTACGTCACATTCAGATACCATCAGCCTTGGAGGTTGATACATTTGCAAAAGGTAAGATTAGTCTTATAGGAATAAAGATACCTGAGAACAGTGTGCTGGATAATCTTAGGGTTAAGGATCTTAGCAGCAAGGTTGGAGCGGGTGCTCTTATCTGCGTAGCTGAGCATGATGGCAAAGTTACTATCCCAAATGGTGAACATGTCCTGAGAAGTGGAGATAAGATATCTGTTACACTTTCTATGGGCGAGATAAATCATTTCCTTAATAAGATTGGTATCAAGGCTAAGAAAATCAAGGATGTTATGATAGCTGGTGGTGGAACTATCGGTTATTACCTTGCTAAGAAGCTTATAGATATGAGAATAAATGTCAAGATCATTGAAAGGGATGAGCAGCGCTGCGAGGAACTGTCAGAGCTTCTTCCTAAGGCTATGATCATATGTGGCGATGCGACAGAGAAGAGACTTCTTACACAGGAATCTGTTGAAGATATGGATGCTGTGTGTGGACTACTTCACAGCGATGAAGCTAATATTCTCTTATCACTATATCTTAATAAGCTTAATCCTGATATCAAGGTTATTACAAAGGTTCATAGAAACTCTTACGAGGATATAGTAAATGAACTTCCTGTTGGAAATAAGATAAGTACTAAGGGAATAACGGCTGACTATATAGCTAGATATGTACGTTCTATGCAGAACTCTATCGGTAGTGAGGTTGAATCACTTTACCGTATCATGGATGGTAGAGTTGAGGCTTTGGAGCTTTCTATTGGAGATGACTTCCAGTGGGCTGGAACAGAGCTGAAGGATCTCAGCCTTATTGATAATACGCTTATTTGTAGAATTAACAGACGTGGCAAGATTATCCGTCCAGGTGGTCGTGATACACTGGAAAAGGGTGATAGCGTAGTTGTTGTTACTACTAATAAGAATATAAATGGTATCAAAGAAATAATTAAGGGTTAGTGCGTCATTTGCGGCAACACTAGAAGAATAAAATGAATCATAGGATTGTTTTAAATAATATCGGTAAGCTTATTCGTCTTGAAGGAATGCTGCTTATACTTCCTACACTTATAGGTGTATTTCTTCAGGAGAAGGAGTTCCTAGCTCTGGCTGTTACAGCTGGATCATCTATTATAGTTGGAACTCTTCTTTCGAGTATTAAAACGAAGAACACTCGTATTAGAGCCAAAGAGGGATTTGTTATCACAGCCCTTGTTTGGCTTATTTTTAGTATAATCGGAGCTATTCCATTTTATGCTACAGGTAATATCAAGAGCTTTACAGATGCTATCTTTGAGACTGCATCTGGATTTACTACTACTGGAGCTAGCATACTGAGAGATGTTGAGGCACTTCCTAAGTGTCTTCTCTTCTGGAGAAGCTTTACACACTGGATTGGTGGTATGGGAATCCTGGTATTCATGATGGCATTTGCATCGTCTAGTGCAGATGAAATGAATATTATGAGAGCAGAGTCTCCAGGACCATCAGTTGAGAAGATGGTTCCGAAAGTTAAGGAAACAGCAATTATCCTGTATGGTATCTATACAGTTATGACTATTATACTCATAATCGCTCTTATTATAGCGGGTATGCCAGTATTTGATAGTGTATGTCATGCACTTGGTACTGCAGGAACCGGTGGATTTGGTATTAAAGGTGACAGTATAGCAAGCTACAACAAAGTTTGTCAGGGCATCATAACTGTAGGAATGATGATGTTCGGAGTTAACTTCAATCTATACTATCTGATCATTATGAAGAAGTTTAAAGATATACTGCATTCAGAAGAGGTTTTCACGTATATCATTATCTATTTTGTTGCCAGCATTCTGGTTAGTATTGGAACTGTAAATGGATTCATGCACAGTGGAACATATTACGCAGGCTTTAATACAGTAGGCGAGGCTGTGCATCATTCGTTCTTCCAGGTTGCATCTGTTATGACTACAACAGGATTTGCTACTATGGACTTCAACCTATGGGCTACAATGCCAAAGGCTATTATGGTTTTAGTTATGTTTATCGGCGCCTGCGCCGGTAGTACAGGTGGTGGTATAAAAGTATCACGTATTATCATATATTTTAAAGAGGTTGTACGTGAACTTCAGAGCTATATACATCCATCTTCTGTTAAGAGCATCAGACTTGATGGAAAGGTAGTCAGCAAGGATACCATTAGAACAACAAATGTATTTCTAATGGCTTATATCTTTATCTTTGTAGGATCTCTTGTTATAGTGTGCTTCGATGGATTTGATCTGGTTACATCATTTACTGCTGTAACCGCAACTATCAACAACATTGGTCCTGGACTTGGAATAGTAGGTCCAACAGGTAACTTTGCTGATTTTAGTATACTCGCTAAGTGGGTATTTATCTTTGATATGATTGCTGGAAGACTTGAGATCTTCCCAGTACTTATAATGCTTTCAATAAAAACCTGGAGAAGAAAATAGTGAAGACAGTAGTTGAAAAACCAACAAAAGAATCTATACGCCATAAGTTTAGATCGGCGCAGATTATTCCCATAAGCTTTCTAGGAGCTATAGCGGTAGGAACTCTGCTTCTTCTGCTTCCTTTTGCAACGGCAACTGGTGAGCAGACAGATCCACTAACAGCTCTTTTTACTGCGACTACAGCAACCTGTGTTACAGGTCTTGTCGTAGTTGATACATTTTCCTATTGGAGTCTGTTTGGAAAGATAATTATCTTGATACTTATACAGCTTGGTGGTTTGGGTGTCATAGCAGTAACATCGATACTCATGCTTATGGTGAGCAAGAAAATGTCTCTTAGTCAGACAGTTCTTCTGAATGATGCATTTAATCTTAATTCACCGTCTGGACTGAGAAAGTTCCTGATTGGTGTCTTTGCGGGAACCTTTGCGGTAGAAGGTGTGGGAGCGCTGCTTTATATGCCGGTATTTATACCACAGTTTGGCGTGGGTAAAGGAATATGGGTTTCGTTCTTTACTTCTATCTCAGCCTTCTGTAATGCTGGTATAGATATAATCGGAAATGATAGCTTGGTGCAGTATAATTCTAATCCGCTTGTCATGTTCAACACCATGATGCTCATTATCCTGGGTGGTCTTGGATATGTTGTATGGTTTGATATCCTGAGTGGTATAAGACGCGGTATAAGAAAGAAATATTCACCATGGACTGTTATAAAGAAGTTGAGCGAGCACACGAAGCTGGTTCTCAGTCTTACACTTTTCCTTATAGTATCAGGTGCTATTGCGGTACTTATAATGGAGTATACTAATCCTGATACACTTGCACCGATGAGCTTTGGAGATAAGCTTATGAATGCTTATTTCCAGTCAGTTACATTTAGAACTGCAGGCTTTGCAGCAGTTCCACAGCAGAACCTCCGCGAGGTTACAGCAAGCTTCGGTAACTTCTACATGTTTATCGGTGGTTCGCCAGTTGGTACCGCAGGTGGTGTAAAGACAGTTACAGTATTTGCAGTTATCGCAAATGCAGTTGCATTTATACGTTCCAGAAATGAGACGGTTGTTTTTGGAAGACGCCTAGATGAAGGTCTTATTAAGAAAGCATCGGCTATTATATGCGTAAGTTTTTCAGTAACATTTATAATCCTTCTTCTTCTGATGATGACAAATGATGTGAACTCAGTTGATGCTGCATATGAGATATTCAGTGCCACTGCAACCGTGGGACTCTCACGTGGCCTCACACCATCCCTTAATACAGTAGGAAGAATGCTTGTAATATTATGTATGTTCCTTGGACGTATAGGTCCTATATCCATGGCACTTTTCTTTAATTACCGTGGTATAGAGAGGAATAAAGTGAAATATACAAAGGGTAATTTCTTTGCAGGTTAGATAGTAGCCACAGGGCAACTTTTGTAAGTTATATATGGAGGTTTGAAAAATGAGTAAACAGATAGCTGTACTTGGAATGGGTAGATTTGGAAAGAGTATTGCGCTTTCTCTTTCAGATATGGGCGCGGATGTAATGGCAGTAGACGCAAATCCTGATGTACTAGAGAAGGTAGCTGATAAAGTTACATTTGCTATAGAAGCAGATCTTAAAAATGCTGAATCAATTACTGGAACAGGTATAGAGAATATGGATGTTGTTGTAGTAGCTATGGGTTCTGATCTGACTGCTAGTATCACATCAGTTATGGCCGCTAAGGAGGTTGGAGTTCCTTTCGTTATGGCGAAGGCTGCTGATGATAGAATGGGTGCCATACTTGAGAAGGTTGGTGCTGACAAGGTTATATATCCTGAGGAGGAGACAGGCGTTCGTACAGCGAGAATACTTATGTCAGACAGCTTTATGGATTACTTTGATATAGATAAGAATCTGTGCATGCTAGAAATGCATCCTAAGGAGGACTGGGTTGGAAAGAATCTGATCGAGCTTAACCTTCGTGAAAAGTATCACGCAAATGTAGTTGCGATAAAGGATGAAAATAAAATGCATGCATTTGTAGATCCTAACAGAAAGCTTGAGAAGACAGATGAACTCCTTGTTTTACTAGATAAGAGTGATATTAAGAAGCTTCAGAAGTAAGGGAATGAGGCTTTATAAGTAAATATAGAAGCAAAATAAAACTATAAAAGCATAATAAAAACTATAAAAGGACGCATGGTTTAGAACCAGCGTCCTTTTATAGTTTTGCTATCAAATGATAGTTTAGAACTATCTGATCTGAGATAATCCGCCTGAAGATACAAGTCCGTCTAACTTAACACCTGCCTTACAGAATGGACACTCATGAGATGAGTAAGAAGCATAGCCTTCGATATCATTTACATGGAAGATAGAATGAACTTCAATTCCTTCAACCTGATCTGCAGCTGAGAAGATAGCTGAGATACCAGCGATGCTACCGCCGTAGTATCTGATACAGTCAAGAATCTTCTCTGTTGTAAGTCCTGTTGTAGCAGTTGGGAGAAGCAGAAGTACATGCTTGTTGTTGATCATAGGAACAACATTATCCTTAAATGTAAGCTGTCCCATAGAATTCACTTCAGGTGTGGTAACATAGATAGTACCATGCTGGTTGAGACACATAATACCTGATTCAGTAAGTGCATCTGCAAGATATGCTCCGATAACTTCGGTTCCGTCAAGACATACTATAGTATCAACTATTGTTGAAGCAATATATTCATGACTCATAGCCTTAGCAACAGCCTTAGCTTCACTTGCTCTGGCCTTAAGAGTAGTTAGATCAATATAGTGATTGATATGTGAGGATATAGTTGCGAAATGTCCCTGAGTAACTCTGAGACTAATAAGCGAATTATACTGAGAATCGATTTTAAATGTTTGCATATTTAGTTCCCCCTTTATACTAGTGAAGTCTATATTTTGGTAAGTGATCAGAAAGTGATCACATATATTATTATAAAGATTTATAGAAGATTCGACAAGGACTTATTAAAGGCGAGTTGCTATTTTTTCTGAGTATATATGGTATAATCATTTAGTATGATACCGACATCTTATTATAACATCTTACAGGAGTTTAAAATATGAGTGCAAGGTTCGAATTATTAGCAGGAGACTCTATGACGGGTAAGACCTATAGCCTGGCGCGGCAGGTTCTGGAGGAGGCTCATGCATATCCTGATAAAAAGTTTTATATCATAGTTCCTGAGCAGGCTGGAAATGCTTATGAGAAGAAGCTTATTCAGATGAATCAGGCTCTTTTTGGTACGCCGGGATTTATGAATATAGATATTCTCGGTTTTAATAGATTGTCCTATAGAATCTTTGAGGAGTTTGGTATAACAGAGACTAGTGTCCTTGAAGAGTACGAGAAGAATATGCTGGTTCGAGTTGCGTCTGGAAAGGTGCGAAGTGAACTTGAAATATATGGTGGAAGCATAGACAGGACAGGCTTTACTAAGGAAATTAAGTCACTTATATCGGAAATGATACAGTACAACGTATCTCCAGAAGAACTGGAAAATGCTGCGCGAGATATAGAGAAGGATAGGGAGGGTCTATCTGCAAAGCTTCGCGATGTATCGAAGATATACCAGGTATTCATGGATATTCTGGATAGTAGAAGGAGTGCACTGAGTCTTGGAGATGAAGTGGATCTTTCTATGACTATATCAGAAGAAAGATTCAAGCTTCTGGCTAGAATACTGAAGACAGACCGACCATCCAGCCTAGTTGATGGTGCAGTTTTTGTCTTTGATGAATATCGTGGATACACTCCTGATCAGCTTAGTGTAATAGGCGCTTTAAAGAAAAGAGCTGAGGTGCTTCGTTTCTCTCTATGTATAGATGCAAATACCCTTAAGAGATTCCTGGATGGCAGGGGTGAAGTAAAGGATACTGATATATTCTATCAGAGTTATATGACCTATCGCCGTCTGTCAGAGACTTTAGGTGAACGTCCAGAGATAGAATATCTGAGAAAGCATTTTAATAAATCTGCGGATCTGATTCATTTATCTGAAAATATCTTCAGATATCCTGTGAAGGAGTATAAGGACGAGACTAAGTCTATAGAGATATATCACACAGATAACTTCGAGAAGGAGCTTCGAGTCGTTGCTCAGATGATCAGGGACGAAGTTAAGGCGGGAGCAAGATACAAGGATATTGCGGTGGTTACTGGCGATATCGAAGAGTTTGATAGAAGTGCGGATCATATATTTGCTGAGTATGATATACCTATCTTTTCAGACTTTAGTAGAAAGCTCAGGAAGAATCCTTATACGGAAGCAATCATGAGACTTCTGGATATACTGGACCGCGATTTTGATTATAATGGAATCTTTGGTCTTGTTAAGACAGGAATCCTGGATATAGAAGATGCTCATAGCCTGGATGAACTAGAGAACTTCTGTCTCAGAACGGGTACTAGAGGAAGGACTATGTGGTCACGTCCTATCAGAACCTATGGAAAGAATGTATCTGAGGAGAAGAAGGAGGCTTATCGTAAGCTTAATGAGGTGAGAAAGGAGATTCTTGCCAAGATTTCTCCTATTATTAGTCTTGAATCCGGAAGAAGACCTGTGCATGAGTATATCGCTGCTTTAGAGAGCGTTATGGAAGAGCTTTCATTTGAAAAGAAAATGGAAAGAGACGCGGCGCTTCTCGAGGAAGAGGGAATGATGACGGAAGCCCGAGTTATGAGAAGTCTCTACGGTGTTCTATCTGGAATACTTGAGCAGACAGATAGTCTTCTCGGAAGCGAGGAAATGGACATTCACAACTTTTCAGAGATACTTTCTGCGGGAATAAATGAGATAAAGATTGGAGTTATTCCGCCTACTATAGATGCTCTGGCGGCTTCTGATGTTGAGAGATCCAGGATTATAGATGCAAAGATTGTTCATATTATCGGGGCCAACGACGGAGTTATCCCAGCTAAGAAGGGCGTTGGAAGAATACTGTCAGATAAAGATAAGGAAAGACTGACACATGCGTTAGATGATATGGGAGAGGGCAAGTATCTTGCAAGCTTCGGAGTGGAGCAGAGTCAGAACTCACTTTTTATGATATATCAGCTATTATCTAAAGCTACTGATAAGCTTACGATTAGTTATCACATAAGTGGAGAAGATAGCAGGAATGCACTGAGTCCTTCATACATTATAGGTAGGATTCAGCGTCTTTTCCCAGGACTGAGTGATGAATATAGGGATAATAAGATATTTGGTGGTACGCCGCAGAGTGACAGGAAGGATTTTCTCGGATGGGTGCGTGACTCTCTGGAAAATCTGCAGGTAGGTGCGCCAGTAAGCATGGAGATTATTAGAAATATATCTAGGTATATGCTGTATGTAGGCGATGGTACAGAGCTGCCTGATAAGAGTCAGGTTCTGCCTGGGCTGTTATTCTCTAATGAAGCGGGGGATATCACCCAGGAAGCTATGGATACTATTAGTCTTAAACTATCTGTATCGAAGATGGAGAAGTATGCAAGCTGTCCATACTCCTTCTTTATGAGATATATACTTGGACTGAAGGAAAGGCCAGAGAAGAAGCTTGAATACTACGACATCGGTAATGTAATGCATAGGGCGCTGGAGAATACATTTAATGAGATACTTACCTCTATGAATAATGACTGGAAAGGTACGAAGGATGAAGAGCTTATAGATATTGTTGAGGGATATCTGGAGACTGCCTGGGTCGAGGAAATGACTGAGGAATATCAGGAAGATGTAGAGGATGATATGGATCCGAAGACAGCTCGTATTAAGGAGAATCTTCATGATCTTGCATCAAGAACTATAAGGACTCTTCGTTCGCAGATTATTAAGGGAGAGTTTCTTCCAGATAGAGTAGAGCAGAACTTTGAGGCTGAGTTTACTGCATATAAGCCAGATGGAACAGCTTATCCTGTGACTCTAAAGGGTATCATAGACCGTCTGGATGTTGCAGAACGTGAGGATGGTATCTATCTTAGAGTTATTGATTATAAGACTGGATCTAAGACCTTCGAACCTTTGGCTATCCAAGAAGGTACAGATATTCAGCTTCTTGTATATACCAAGATAGTTACGGACATACTTCGTAAGACTGAAAATGTTATACCTGCTGGTATGTATTATTACACAGTATCTGACCCGGTTCTGAATCTGTCTACTAAGGCTCAGATTGAACTGGCTGAAGCAGGAGATGCAAATGGTCTTGAACAGGAACTTATGAAGCAGATGGTGCTTAAGGGGGTATCAAATGGCGAACCGATGCAACTTCTTAATCTTCATGATAAGACACTTGTTGATGAGACAGGAAACCTGCTTAAGAATAGTGATGTTATCACGATGAAGAAGGGTAGAGGAGCACTATATTCAGTGGATTCTATGCTTCTATCAGGACAGCAGCTAGATGATCTGTCGGATTATTCTATGAGTAAAATGAAGGCGGCAGCGGAGAAGATTCTAGAAGGTGACTTCTGCAAATCACCGATTAACAATAAAGGAAATGACGCTTGTTCGTACTGTGAATATAAGGTGGCATGCCGCTTCTCGGAGTTTGCTGGAAAAAGGCGAAATATTAAAAATGATACGTTAACCAATAATGAAAAGCTACTTGAACTCTGTGAGAAGGGAAAAGAAAGCAGAGAGAAGGAAGGTATTATGCTTAGAGGATCAAGATTTGTAGGAGGACAGAATGACTAGCAATAAGCCAAGATGGAATGAGCGCCAACAGGAAGTGTTGGATAGTCTTAAAGATTCAGTATCGGATCCTAAGAATATACTTGTCTCAGCAGCAGCTGGATCAGGTAAAACAGCGGTTCTTGTTGAGAGAATAATTCAGACTATAGTTATGGGACTCGCCAGTATTGACGAGATACTGGTAGTTACATTTACAAATGATGCAGCTGCACAGATGAGATCTAAGATTCTTTCGGCTTTGGAAAAACTAGCTGCTAGCTCGTTGGATGATGAGGCACTAAGTTCCCGTTTACTACGTCAGCTTTCTCTCGCTGAAAATGCTGATATTATGACTATTGATAGTTTCTGTAACAAGATAGTTAGGGAAAACTTCAATATAGTTGGTATAGATCCATCATTTGAAATATATGATCCAAATGAAATAGCTCTTCTTAAGGATGAGGTGCTGGATGAGGTCCTCGGAAGGCATTATCAGGATGATAAAGTAATGGCGGGACTTACTTCATTTTTCTTCAAGAAGAATATAGATGATTCTGTCGTTAAGGATATAATTCTGAGTATTCATAATGTGTCCGAGAGTTTCGCTGATAAGAATGCGTGGTACGAGGCGGCGCGCGAGAATACCACAGAAGAGGGGCGTGAGGTCCTTGGCGAAAAGTGGGTAAAGGATTATATTGAGCTGCTTAATCAAACTGCTGGCGAGGCTTTGGAGATTCTGACTGGCCTTATATCTAAGGCGGGTTCAGGTAGTGACGAAGAAAAGGAAGACGGATATGCGAAGCTGTTTGATATTTATATTAGTGATAGGGATAAAGTCGAAGCAATTAAATGTGCAGCAACTCTAGCTGAAAAAGCAGAAGCAGCGAAGAGTGGTTGGAGCGTTCTTAGAAGAAGCAAAGCGTTTGATGCATTTTCGGAAGAAGAGTTTGAAGATATAAAAGAGAAGAGAAAGCAGATTAAAGGCTTCTTTAGCGGAATAGTTACAGAGGATGAGATAGTAGAGGAAGCTCTTGCTCAGTCGGCTGTTAAGAACTGTCTTATCGACATTGTTATAGACTTTGATCAGACACTTATGAAGGAGAAGAAAAAGCTTAAGAAGTATGAGTTCAGTGATATAGCTCATGCAGCTTTTAATATTCTCTATGACGTTAAGGAGAAGAAGGCAACTAAGGTAGGTCTTGCGAAGGCTCAGGATTATAAATATATCTATATCGATGAGTATCAGGATAGTAGTGACCTGCAGGAGGAGCTGCTAAATGCTGTTGCTAGACGTGACTTTCTTGGACGTCCTAACAATATCTTCATGGTTGGTGATGTAAAGCAGAGTATATACCGATTCCGTATGGCGAGACCTGAGCTCTTTCTAGAAAAGTCAGGTGATTATCAGAGTGGAGACTCTGGACGCCTCATTAACCTAAATATGAACTATCGTTCCAGGAAGGCCGTGCTTGCAGGAACTAACTCAGTCTTTAGGTATGTAATGACTCCGAACTTCGGTGGTATCCTGTATGACTTCACAGTAAAGCTCAATCCACCAGCTGACGAAGATTATAAGAACCATTATCCTGATACAGATCTAGCTGTTGGTGGAAATGTATCTCTCGAGAAAATATATGGATATGGTACTTATGACAGTTCAGATGAAGGGGACGAGGAAAGCCTTGAATATACCAAGGAAGAAGTGGAAGCTATAGAGATAGGCCATCTAATTCTTGATGCTGTAGAGAGTACTTATGTATTAAATGAAAACTTCTCCGCTGATATTCCTGAGTCGGCTGATAACGCAAGATATAGAAAGGCTAGATTCAGTGATATAGTTATACTTCAGAGAAATATACGTGGACATATGGGCATGGTAAGAGTCTATGAGCAGATGGGGATACCTGTAGCTATAGATGATGCAGGAGCTTACTTTGAGGAGTTGGAGATAAGTACACTTATATCTGTACTTAGAATAGTTGATAATGTTCAGCAGGATATTCCATATGCGTCGGTACTGCTGTCACATATAGGTGGCCTTACTGATGAAGAACTGGTCTGGGTTGTAGGTAAGAGCCCAAAGTCTCTGAATAGCTTGGCGGATAAGGTTGCTTACTTTATAGAAACATATAGCCGTAGTGAAGATGATACACTTCGGAGTGTAGCTGATAAACTCAGCATAGTTAAGGGACTTAGAGATAGATGGGCCAAGCTATGTCCATTTCTCAGTACTCATGATCTTCTGGAAACTATACTTAAAGATACTGATTATGAGAGTTTTGTTATGGCTTTGCCAGATGGAAAAAGACGCATAGAAAATATAAAGAAACTCATATATCATGCTGGAAAGTTTGAAAGTGTAAGAAATGCAGCTCTTCTGGACTTTCTTAAGTATATAGATAAATGTATGAATATGGATAAGAATCTTGACTCCGCGTCAGGCTCTTCTTCAGATTCGGACGGCAAGGGAGTGGTACACATTACTTCTATTCATAAAAGTAAGGGACTAGAGTATCCGATAGTTATCGTAGCCCTTATGGATAAGGCATTTCGCCTCTCAGAGAAGAAGGGGGATGTTGCTGTATATCCAGACTATCATCTTGTTATCAATCGCCTGAAGTCGGTGGGTCGTAGAGTCAAGGTTAAGAAGGCTAGTATCAAAGAAAGTATCGTGAAGCTTCTTATCGAGAAAGAAATTCGAGAAGAAGAAGCGAGACTGCTCTATGTCGCTATGACTAGAGCCAAGGAAAAGCTATATCTGATAGGTTATAGTGATTCAGATTCTCCGCTTGTTGTTGGTCAGAGCAGGTCGTATATGGACTATGTTAACTACTCGCTGAAGAGGCGGGAAATGGGTGAAGATAGTGATATAGAAAGTGATACACTCGAGAATGCATATCCGATAGAGACTTACGATAGAGACGTAGCAGATATAATAGGTGACTTTAAAAAGATATATAGAAAGAAGAATAGAGATTATACGAATAGCCTGAACAGTCTTATGAATGAAGTAAGAGCCTGTGCCCTAGATATAAAGGAAGAGGAGCCGGAGCTTATAGAAAATAATCCGTATAATTATGATTATAGGTATAGGTACTTTACAGCTAAGAAGGCAAAGCTTTCGGTATCTGAGATAAAGCATGCTGAGATGAAAGAAAGTACAGAGATTCAGGTTGCTGCAGATGTTATCGAAACAGCTGTAGTAGATGATATAGTGTCAAATGAAGAAAGTAAAGAGAGTGCTCTTGAAAAGGAAGCTGCACGTACCAGAGCTGCGAGACGAGGTACTGTAATACATGCCATCTTTGAAAGATTGTCCTATGATCGGGTTGCATCTGAGGAAAGCCTGGGATATGAGATAGAGAGAGTACTCCGTGATCCTTTCTTTTCAGATGAAGATAGAAAACTGGTTAGTATTAAAACACTACTAAGTTTCTATAGTGAAGATGAGTCTTCTATATTTCAGAGAATGCGTAAAGCCTATCAAGATAATAATCTGAGACGAGAACAGCAGTTTATAGCAGGGCTACGTCTGGAAGAGCTTCCTGGCTCAGCTGAAGAGATGAAGGACCTTGGAGTAGAGGCTATCGCAGAGGATAGCGATTTTGTAGTTATACAAGGTATTATAGATGCATTCTTTTATGAAGGCTCAGATATAATACTAGTTGATTACAAGACGGATAATGTGAAAACCGGACAGGAATTACTAGATAGATATGCAGCTCAAATGTATCTATATGCATTAACGCTTGAGAAACTTACTGGAAAGACAGTGGCGGATTGTATATTATACTCTACAAGATTTGGTGAAGTACACTACCCAGAGTGGCGTAACTATATTTTTGTAAATTAATAAAAGTTTTTGTCACAAACTGATGCTTTAGAAAGTTATTAGGGGTGTAAGAACAAAACGTACGGATAAGGCTTACAAAGATGGAAAAAGTATTAGTTAGATGAAAGAGGTATAAAAATGCAGATGGCAAAAAAACAGGTTAAATTCATCGAGGCCTGTTACAGACTGTACGAACAGAAGATGTATTATGTAGCATACAGCATCCTACATGATGAGGGAAAAGCAGAGGATGCGGTGCAGGATGCTTTTTTGAAGCTGATGAAGCATGAAGTACAGTTTGACAGAGCGGACTCAGATGATTGTAAGAGATATATAATAACAGTTATAAGAAATGCTGCTATTACTATCTATAATAAAACAAAAAAAGAAAGTGAATATATGTATCTGACTGATAAAGATGAAAGATTTGAAGTTGCTGTAGAAACGGATCAGGAATCAGATACAGACTGGAAGTCACTTATGAACTGTCTTCCTAAAAAGTACTATGAGGTTGTTGAATATCTGGTTATCAGAGAATATACGACAAAAGAAACAGCCTTAAAGCTTAACATCACAGAGGCAAATGTACGAAAGAGATATGAGCGTGCCAAACAGAAGATGAGAGATTATATGAAAGACAGAGGAATATATGCAGAACAATCTGTTATTTGCCAATGATAAGAAGGAGAATCAGTCATGAATAAGAAGTTTGATATAAACGAGAATAGTCTTCAGGACATGAGCATAGAAGAGTTTGATGCTATAGATGCAGGACTTGAGAGACATAAATTTTCAGATAAATATACAAAAAGAAAAGAACAGTATTTAAAGAATTACAGAAAAGAGATGCTTGGTTTTACATCACGTGGATTTGTAAAGGTTGCAGTTGCAGCAGCAGTCCTTATTATCGCAACACCTGTTTCAGTGAATGCGGCTACAAATGGAGAACTTTTCCAGAGACTCTGGGGTAATGCAGGAAAGAAAACTACTTCAAGTTATGAACAGACCTTTGTTGAAGAAGAAAAGCTGGATGATAATGGTAAACCAAGTGAATATACAGTAACGATTCCTAAGGCTGAATATGTAGAAGCAGATACTGAGAAGGCTGAAGAACTTATAGGAAAAAATATAGCCAGTGAACCTACTGTAATCAAGATGGGCGATACTACTATGACTGTTATGTCGGTTACAAGAGATAAGAATGGTATAGTAGCGGAGTATACACTTGAGAAAGAAGGTGGAGTAGACTGCCTAAACTATAGCGACCTTGACAATATGGCAAAAGGTGCATGGTTTAACGAAGATCAGAATCTCATGTTTGCCTTTAGAGAAGGTTCAGGTAAGATATATGTAGATCTGGAAAAGTCAACAGAAGAAAAACTCTATTGCTATGAGTATATGGTTGATAACAGAGCCGGATTTTATGGTGCAGAAAATGATATTCCAAAGATAACAGATCATTTAACACTTGATTATACTTTATATAATCTGACAAGAAGTGAAGTGTGTGCAAAGATTGAAGAAAGCGGTGATCTGAACTTTGACGAGACGCCTTATATAACAGAGGAAAAATCTGTTAATATACCGGTTTCTGAAGAGATAGAAACAACTGTTTTCACAAGTAAGGATGGTGGAAATATCGAGATTTCTCCAATAGCCATGAATGTTGATATGAATAAGCTTGAAAGTGATACAGACGAAGCATCTATAGATACTCTCTATAAGATGGAGATAGTTTATAAGGATGGATCAAATTATCTTATAACTGATAAGAGGTATCCTTATGACACAGGAAGCATAAATGATGTTGAGGAAGAGGTTGAAAGCTTCTCATATATCTGTGGTTCGCTTGATAATCATGTTATAACACTTTTCAATAGACTTGTTGATGTTGATCAGGTAGATCATATAAGAATAAATGGTACAGATTATACTGTAAAATAGCATGCAGAGTTAAGACGTCTATGAGGAAACTTGTAGGCGTCTTTTTTATTTGACATCTCAGCAGGGGAATTGCTTAGAACAAATAAAGAAGGAGAATATGAGTATGATATCAAGGTTTTTTTTCATATGTTGAAGTATTGTGATATAATTTAATGATATAAGTTTTAATGTAGTAGATTGGAGATAAGTAGTATGGAACATAAGACATTTGCGCCTAAGGGTGTATGTTCGGTGCAGATTGATTTTGATATCGACGAGAATAAGAAGCTTCACAACGTAAAGTTTGTTGGTGGATGCAATGGTAATCTTAAGGCGATAGGTAAGTTGGTTGAAGGTAAGGATGCTGCTGAGATAGCTGATATACTTCGCGGAAATCAGTGTGGAGTAAGAGGAACATCTTGTGCAGACCAGCTAGCAAAAGCTATAGATGAAGCAGTGTAAGCGTGTTATATAGCGTTATGGAGGATTGAGATATGGGAGATAGAGAAAAAGAAGGACTCACATTACTTGGAAATCAGGGAGTTAAGTATTCTGCTGACTATAATCCAGGTGTACTTGAAACCTTTGAGAATAAACATCAGGGAAATGATTACTTTGTAAAGTTTAACTGTCCAGAGTTTACAAGTCTTTGCCCTATTACAGGACAGCCTGACTTTGCGACTATCTATATATCATATATTCCAGATGTAAAGATGGTTGAAAGTAAGTCTCTTAAGCTTTATCTGTTCAGCTTTAGAAATCATGGAGATTTCCATGAGGACTGCGTTAACAAGATTATGAAGGACTTGATAGCGCTTATGGATCCTAAGTATATAGAGGTATGGGGTAAGTTTACTCCACGTGGAGGTATCTCCATCGATCCATATGCTAACTACGGCCGCCCAGGAACAAAGTATGAAGAGATGGCCTGGAAGAGGCTTGCAGAACATGACATGTACCCGGAAAAGGTGGATAACAGATAATGTCATACATTGAATTTAATGATGTAGATAAGGAATATCGTGGTGAGGTAAAAGTCCTTGCGGTGAAGGATTGCTCATTTACGGTAGATAAGGGTGAAATGGTTGCTATTCTAGGCCAGAGCGGCGCTGGAAAAACAACCATTCTTAATATGCTCGGAGGAATGGATAGTCCGACTGGCGGAAAGATTCTTGTAGATGGGAATAATATCGCAGACTATAAGTCCAGGGAACTGATCAAGTATAGAAGAAATGATATTGGTTTTGTATTTCAGTTTTATAACCTGGTAGCAAATCTGACAGCCCTCGAAAATGTAGAACTTGCCTGTCAGCTTTGTAAGGATGCACTTGATCCGACTGAAGTTATGCAGGATGTTGGACTGGGAGAGAGGCTTAGAAGTTTTCCTAGTCAGCTCTCTGGTGGAGAGCAGCAGAGAGTTGCCATAGCACGTGCTATAGCTAAGAATCCGAAGATACTTCTCTGTGATGAGCCTACAGGTGCTCTTGACTCGGAAACTGGCAAGAAGATTGTAGAGCTTCTGATAGAGACCTGTAAGTCTAGAGGGATGACCACCATTATAGTTACACATAACTCTGAGATAGCTAAGGTATGTGATAAGGTTATCAGAATCAAGAATGGTTCTGTAGATAAGATAAAGATAAATGAGAATCCACTTTCACCAGATGAGATAGAGTGGTAGAGCAAAGTTTCCTGTGTGAAAGGTTTTTGTATGCTAGTAAAGAACATGCTGAAAAAAATAGGTCACAGCTTCGGAAGGTTTGCGTCTCTTGTAGCTATAATCTTTATAGGAGTTGGTTTTTATGCAGGCATCAGACAGTCGACGCCTGCTATTCGTGATGCTGAGACTAGTTTTGTAGAAACCTCGAATATGATGGATCTTCATTTGGTCAGCACTCTTGGATTTAGTGATACAGACGTTGAGCGTCTAGAAAATCTTTCTACTGTGGATATGGTGACCACCGGTTATTCTAAGTATGTATATTCAGGAGATAATGTAATAAGGGTACTCTCCATAGATAATGATATCAATAAGTTCTATAAATGGGACGGAAAGTATCCTGTAAAGGATAATCAGTGTCTTGCAGATGCCCGTTATTACAAGGTTGGAGATACGGTATCTATTAAGGAGCCTACCACAGAAGAAGAGGGTGAGGAAAGCACTGATGAAGATGAAGAGGACGAAGCTAAGGAGGATCTCACTGAGCATACGTTTACGGTAGTTGGAACTATCACCTGTCCTCTATATATGGGCACTGATCTAGGAAGTGCGAATATAGGAAATGGAGAGCTTTACTCATATATTCTTGTTAAGAGGGATGTCTTTGATATAGATGCATACACGGATATATATATTACTACAGCAAAGACAGAGGAGGATGTGCCATATTCAGATGGCTACGCTGAAAAGCTTGAGAAGCTGACGAAGGATGTTGAGAAGATAAAGTCTACCAGAGAGACGGCAAGAGTTGCTGAGCTTTATCAGGAGGCAAAGGATACAGCAAATGCTGAAATCGAGACAAAGCGTCCTGAGATAGAGGAAGAAGTTAGAGCGGAGGTTGAGTCTGCCGTTCGTGAAGAGATAGAATCGAAGCAGGAAGAGACTAAGGCTGGACTTCGTGAGAAAGCTTCAATGTTTGGTATGACATTTGAAGAATTTGTGGCTACTCTTTCGGATACAGTTACAGATGCATTATCACCTATTACAGATGCGCAGGTGGATTCGTTGGTTGATGAGCAGATGGACAGCGCTATGACTGAGGCTATGAAGGAAGCTAGAGAAGAAGCCTACAGTAAGATAGAGATTCCAGAATGCAAATGGATCATTAGAGATAGAAATGATGAAGTAGCGAACTATAAAATACTTGCTGATCAATATGAAGAGGTTGAGAGTATAGCTGATATAATACCTATCTTCTTTATCATTATTGTTGTTCTTATGACTTCGAATACTATGTCCCGAATGATTGCTGAAGAGAGAGGTGAGATGGGAACACTTACTTCGCTTGGATATTCAAATGCAGCCATCATCGGTGCATATATGATATATGTTATCTTTGCAACGCTTATCGGAGTTGTCGCTGGATATTTTGTAGGAATATATACACTTCCCGGCTTTGTATTCTCCTGCTTTCCACTATTAATTCCTAATATACATGTGGAGTTTAATATAATAATGTTTGCTGGTTCGCTGCTTGCAAGCTTTATCCTTATGTCTGGAGTAACAGTGTTCAGTTGTATGAAGGAACTGAGGATGAGACCGGCTTATCTTATGAGACCTATACCTCCAAAGACAGGAAGAAGACTTCTGCTTGAGAAGGTGACGGGGCTTTGGAATATGTTATCCTTCTCCTGGAAGATTACACTTAGAAACTTCGCCAGATATCAGAGACGTGTTCTTATGACAATCATTGGTGTTGGTGGATGTACATTTCTAATGTTTATTGGATTTGCGCTTAGAGACTGTATCAGTCAGGTGGGAGATAAGCAGTTTAGTGAGATAGTTCATTATGATATAATGGTAAATCTGATGGAGGATAAGAAGAACTTTGATAGTATCGATGGAACTAGAGATGGAAAGAAGCTGTCAGATGAAGATTTGATACTGGATCCTCTTATGGCCCGTATTGAATCGGTAAAGTCGGTTAATGCTGAGGATCATAGTCTTGATATATATCTGCTAGTTCCGGATTCTCAGAATATGAATCAGTTTAATGAATACTTTTCGCTGCAGTATGCGGATGCAAGAGACGTAAAGGCAGATCTTCAGGCGGGGAGAAAGATAGAAGCAGGAACTCCACTGGATCTGGAGACAGATTCAGTAATAATCACTCCTCGAATTGCAAATCTTATGGGAGTAGGTAAAGGGGATAGTCTTACTCTTATAGATGAAGATGAGGAGCAGTATACAGTCACGGTTGGTGGAGTTACTGAGAATTATGTATCGAACTATATCTATATGTCCAGAGAGACATATGTAAAGACATTTAAACATGGAGTCATGTTTAATACAGTGATGGGTAGAGCTGGCTGGGAGAATAAGGATACACTTACCTCCAGACTCTATGATTCAGATGATGTGGCAAATGTATCTATCACAGATACTGTAAGACTGAAGGCAAATGAGGCGGTGAAGGGACTAGATGCAGTAGTTTTACTGCTTACAGTTATATCGTCGCTACTTGCATTTACGGTTCTATATAATCTTACAGCAATCAGTATAAGTGAGAGAACAAGAGAGATAGCTACTCTCAAGGTTCTGGGATTTACACCAGTTGAGACAAATGATTACATATATCGAGAGACTATAATCAGCTCTATTCTTGGAATAATTGTTGGGCTTGCTGTAGCTCCATATCTTCTGGGAAGAGTTCTGGATGTGCTTGCGGTAGATAATCTGGTATTCTTAAGAGATATACATATGAGAAGCTTTGGTATAGCTGCAGCACTTGCTTTTCTTTTTACTCTGGTAATGATGTTAGTTACATTTATCCGTCTCTTTAGGATTAATATGATAGAATCACTGAAATCAGTTGATTAAGTGTTTGACCTATATAGATTAGTTATGGAGGTTACATCTTGGTAAAGGTTGATGGTATAAGAAAAACCTTTGGAGCTCATGAGGTTCTAAAGGGTGTCTCTTTCGAGATAAAGGAAGGGACGATATATGGTCTTATCGGAAAAAATGGAGCCGGTAAGACTACGCTTATGAATATAATGACGGGACTTCTGGAAGCAAATGGTGGAACAGTTGATATGGGAAGTTCTGCATGGGGAAGCAAGAATAAGTCTTCGGTTGGATATCTTCCGGATCTTCCTAACTTTTATGATTATCTAACTACAGATGAATATCTGGATTTTCTTCTTATGGATAGTAATCCGGTAAGGAGAAATGATCTTCTGAAGATGGTAGGTCTTTCTAGTGGACTTAGGATTCGTACGATGTCTCGAGGTATGAAGCAGAGACTGGGAATCGCTGCGGTTCTCGTTAATGATCCTGACGTTATACTTCTTGATGAACCAACATCGGCGCTGGATCCTGCTGGACGTGCTGATGTGCGAAATATACTTATGAAGCTCAAGGCTGAAGGAAAGACGGTCATCCTGTCGACACATATTCTGGCAGATATGGATAGCATCTGTGATAAGGCTGGATTTCTTAGTCAGGGTGTCATAGTTCGTGAGGTGGATATAGCTAGGAGTCGTGAGAGTGCTTCTGTTATGATAGTAACCTTTGCCGTGCAGCCGGACCTTGATACACTTCGTAAGTATGCACCGAATCTTACTGTGGAAAATCAGCAGCAGGTTAAGATTACTCTTGATAAGGCTGATAGGCTGCATAGTCAGCAAAGTATACTTGAGGGGCTTGGAAAGATGCAACAGGAGATAACTTCTATAAGTAGTAAGTCATTTTCTCTTGATGATATATTTCAGGAGGTGTGCTTATGATGACAGGTATTAAATGTTGTATTAAGAAAGATATAAAAGAAACTCTCAGAACTGGAAAAGTGCTTCTCTTTACTTTACTGGCTCTGGGAATCGCTGTGATGATCATGGGATTTACTTTGCTTTTCACTGATATTCCTGATTATCTCGCTATGGAACTTCCAGGATTTGATATAGAGTCTCTTGAATCTATGATGAGAACTCTCTACCCAAGAGAGGTTGGAGGAAGCCTTGGAGTCTTCTCGTATTATATAGGTTTCTTCTACAGCCTTATAATAATCCTTGCCTGCAACAATATCATTCCAAAGGAACAGAAGAATGGTAAATGGATTCTTCCGAGGGAGCAGGGCTATAGAGGAAAGGATTTTGTCACTAGTAAATGCATCGTATACGGAAGCCTTGCGGGTGTATCTGTATTCGTGACATATATGTTATATTACTTTGTGGCATGTGCAATATTTGAGAGAACTATAACATTTGGAAATGCATTCTTTTTAGCTATACTTCATGGCTTTAATATATTCTTTATCTTAGACTTCACACTGCTTTTTGCAACCTGGTTTAAGAGTGGAGTTATAGCTGCGATATCTATGATAGGTACAGTGCTATTCGTACCTGATATTATGAATATTCTGCCGATAGGTAAGTATCTTCCTACCTATCTGCTGACTTTTGTATATGACGCAAGATCAGACTATGGTTCGGTAGTTGGACCATTTCTTATAAATCTGATCGTCTTTATTGCAACGTATGTCTTTGCGGTAGATAGACTGGACCGTGAAGAAAAGAACAGTCTGAAGCGTGGATAATATGAATATTACTTACGATGAAATGGTGAATATAGTGCTTTCTACTCCTAAGTTTGTGCCAGGGAGTGGGCCGGATAATACTAGAGAGATACTGGAGAAGCTGGGAAATCCTCAGGACAAGTTCAAGTCAGTTCATATAGCTGGAACAAATGGCAAGGGATCTGTTGCGAAGATGATGTCTATTTTTCTAGATGGAGCAGGCTATAAGACAGGACTATTCATATCACCGCATCTTGTAAAGATAAATGAGAGAATGTCTATAGGTGGCGTAGATATTAGTGATGACGAAATGGTGCATATCTTTAGTATCATCAAGGATACAGTGCTACCTATGCATCCGGCACAGTTCGACCTTCTCTTCATTATGGCAGCTATGTACTTTGCCGAGAAGGAATGTGAATATGTTGTTCTAGAGACGGGACTTGGAGGCAGGCTTGACGCCACCAATATAGTGACTCCGGAGATAAGCATTATAACGTCTATAGGACTTGACCATATGCAGTATCTGGGCAGTACTATTGAAGAGATTGCCTGGGAAAAGGCGGGTATAATAAAGCCATATATTCCAGTAATCTTTAACACGGGCAGTGAAGCTGCAGATGGCGTGATAGAAAAACAGGCACAGAATACCTTTACTCCATTTGTTAATGTGAGAGAGGATATGGAAGAACTGCAGAAGCTTATGACAGATGAGGTTCTGGAGAAGATAGATTCATTTATAGCTCTCTATCAAAGGGATAATGCTTACACTGTTGCTGAGGCAACCCTTATGATGGGATTTTGTAAAGGGAGTGACACGAAGAAGGATTTTCAGTATAATGAACTTCTGTTTAAAACATTTGACTCATTTTTCTTCCCAGGGAGGATGGAGTTTTTAAAAGAAAATGTTATAATAGATGGTGCTCATAACGAGGATGCTATCCTTAGACTTGTTGAATCCGTAAAGGCTCTGTGTTATAAAACGGATAGAAAAAAGATCAGTATTCTCTTTGCGGTATCGAGTGATAAGAACTACGAGGCTATTATTCGTATATTATCAAAGAGGTTCTCGTCTGGAGGGCTGAACATCGAAGATGTGTATGTAAGTGAGCTGGATTCAGAGCGTCGTAAGGATGCGGGAGAGCTGGTTGGTCTCTTCCAGAAGTACCTTCCGGCGGAGAAACATTTGGAAGTTGTTGGAACTACAAACCTGGAAAGTGCGTGGAAGCTTGCAACTGGCGAACTAGCTGACGATACACTCCTTGTAGCTGTTGGCTCCTTATATATGGTAGGCGAGATAAAAAAGATTATAAGCAAGACGGGAGAAGCCTCCCAGTCTTAACAGGTGTTATATGTCTAAAAATGAAGATGAAAACTTAATAAATGGTGTCTTCGATGAGAAGATAGAGAGGGAAACTGAGGAGTACTATGGTATCGAGGAAGAGACCAGTCGTCCTGCAAGAAAGATAGTTCCTGAAGAAGGTCCAAAGGCTAGAAGCCTGAGGATGAAGAAGTATAAGGAGCAGAGCCTCGCAAGGTTCTCTAATATCTATATGCTGGCGGGTATGTTGCTTGGTGTTGCAGTTTTCTACTTCCTTGTTATGCCAGAGATTAAGCAGGATTATCAGGAGAAGCTTAGAGAGATGGAGGCTTCCTATAATCAGACAATCTCTACAAAGAATAATGAGATAGAAAATCTGCGACTTGAGAAGGATGCTCTCAGTTCAAAGAACTCAGACTATGAAGATACACAGGTTACGCTTCAGACAACTATAGATAATCTTGCGTCTGAGGTTGAGATACTTAAGAAAACTGTTGAGAACGGTGGAATGTCTGTACCTGATAGTATAACTACTGATACTGCATCAGTGACAAATGCTACACAGGTTACGGTTACTGAGGTAAATGAAGCTGCTCAGCGTAACAATGAAAATGTTATAGGTATCAGCACCACATCGGTGGAAGATATCATTTCTCACGAATAATGAAAAGTATAAGCTTTGTGATAAAACAACATATTAAGTCATATGTCCAGAATCGTATGCTTCCTAGGGTGTATAAAAAAGCAGCTCTTTCCACAAAGGTAGATAAGAACAAGGTTATCTTTGCGGAAATGCATAGCAACACTTTACCAAACAGTATGATGGCTGTATATGACGCTCTTAAGGCTTCTGGCAAGGACATCACTCTATATGTTAGAGATGTAAAAGATATGTCGTGGCCGGAGACATTTAGGTTTATGAAAGCCTTTATGAAGGATTATGCGGCTGCAGGTTATGTATATATCTGCAGCTATTTTCTTCCTGTGTCTTCCTGCAAGAAGCGTGAAGAGACCAAGGTTATACAGCTCTGGCATTCGGGTGGTCTTCTTAAGAAGATGGGATATGACACATTGGATGATATTCCAAAGTCTTATAAGGGAAATGTAACTGCTAACTATGATTTGGTTACAGTGAGTGCTCCTGTATGTGTAAATTACTGGAAGAAGGCGCTTAGACTTCCTGCCGGAATCACAAAAGCTCTGGGACTTCCAAGAACTGACATATATTTTGATAAGAAGTGGACCGATAAGTGTAGAGCTAGATTTGAGAAGATCTATCCTGAAGCTAAGGGAAAGAGAGTGGTTCTCTATGCTCCGTCTTTCTCTGGAAATGCTGCATCACCGAAGGCTCCTGGACTTGATATGGGGCTGGAGAAAGCATTTGCAAATCTAAATGATGTCTTTCTTATAGTAAGACCGCACCCTCTGATGAGAAGAGTGTATCCGCAGTACTTTGATAAGAGATACAAAGCTATATCAACAGACAGATTACTGCCGGTTACGGACTTGCTTATAACGGATTATTCATCAATTCTTTTTGATTATTCAATCTTTAGAAAACCATTTATCATGTTCTGCCCTGATATTGAGGAATATGAGAAGAATAGGGGATTCTACGCAGATCCAAGAAGCTTCCCGGCTCCTTTCATCACGAAGAAAGATGAGCTTATAAAATGTGTTGAATATAAGCTCTACTTAGATAAATGTAAGGATGAGGATTTATATAACTTCTATCAGGAATATATGGGATGCTGTGATGGTAAGTCTACTATGAGACTATTGAAAGAAGTTGAACGACTGAAATAGATTTAGATTAAAGTATTGGACTAGACTGAGAAAATGGACAATATCAAAGAAAAGATTAAGAATATTAAAATGCTTGCATTTGATCTGGATGACACGGCGCTGGACAGCCAGGGAAGGCTGGCTCCGGAAACCAGAGATGCATTTATTATGGCTGCTGATGCTGGGATAGAACCAGTTATTGCCAGTGGCCGTTCTTTTTACTCGCTTCCAGAGGAGCTTCTGGATATACCGGGAGTAAACTACGCTATATGTTCAAATGGCGCAAATCTCTTCAATGTAAAAACGGGTGAATGTATGAAGGCATTCTTTCTGTCACCAGAATCCGTAGATCAAATAGTGAAGCTGGCAGATGATTATATAGACGTCCTCTATCTTGATGCATTTACAAGAGGTGTGCCACATAGTGACAGACGTCTTCTGGATACACTTCTCGCAAATGAGAAGATATCCGAACATCGTAAGAAGTACCTTCGCAAGACCAGACACGCTGAGGATAATATCCGTGGATTTATTCAGGAACATAAGACTGAGCTTGATTGCATGAACTATAATGTCTTTGATACAAGTCTCTTTGATGAACTGACATCCAGGCTTGAGAAGGAAGTGGAGGATGTCTACTTCACATCTTCGATACCCGAGCTGATAGAGATATCATTTAAAGAAAGTGGCAAAGGTCCAGGGCTTAGACGTATGTGCAGCTACTTGGGAGTCGAGCTTCAGAATGTAGCTGCCTTCGGAAATGCTGATAATGATGCGGAAATGATTCGAATCGCGGGAATAGGTTATGCAGTCGCTAATTCTTCGCAGGTTGCACTGGGTGCTGCTGACGTGGTTATAGGACCTTGCTGGGAAAACTCGGTAGCGTCTACTATTCGAGATATAGTTGAGATAGTTCGTGGATAGTGATATACTTGAGTCTTAATTGTGGCATACTTACATATGTTTATGATTTGGAGACCAGAATATTATGAATAAAAAATCAATAAAAGATTTCTTTGAAAAGAACATGGTATCATTTATAGTTCCACTTATTATGATGATCGTGGGGCTTTTCTTTGTATTTTTTCCAGGTAGTGCTATAAGCATTACAGTAAAGGTAGTTGGAATAGTCTTCGTGATAATAGGTGCAATCATGGCTTGTACGCTGCTTGCTTCTTATTCGCCTATTACCATGTCTATAGCTATAGTTCTTATACTCTTTGGTATTATATGCATAGCATTTCCAGGAGTTATCGCTGCATTTATAGTAAAGGCGATTGGCGTTATGGTTCTTATCAATTCGGGAATCAGGATTCATGATGCTTATATGGTGAAGGGACGAAGCGACCACTTTGTTCAGTATATAATAAATGACATTATTACCCTGGTGCTGGGTATCGTGCTTGTGGCTATTCCACTTGATATCGCTAGCACACTTGTTATGATAATTGGAGTGATCATGATAATACTTGGAATATCAAATATCATTACAGTTATTCGAGTATATCGTGATGGACGTTATATAGACGACGGTTCAGACGTTGTCTGGGAGGAATAATATGAGAGTAGGAATGGGATACGACGTTCATAAGCTGGTTGAGGGTAGACCTCTCATACTAGGTGGAGTGACGATTCCATATGAGAAAGGGCTCCTTGGCCATTCGGATGCGGATTGCCTGGTGCACGCTATAATGGATAGTCTTCTCGGTGCAGCAGCACTGGGAGATATAGGAAAGCATTTTCCTGATACGGATCCTCGATATGAGGGAGCGGATAGCATGAAGCTGTTATCAGAAGTTAAGAAAATGCTGGATGATAGATCCTATATTATCGGAAATATAGATGCTACTATTATCGCTCAGAAGCCTAAGATGGCAAGCTTTATACCGGAAATGAGACAAAGGATTGCTGATACCCTTGAGATAGAACTGGATCGTATCAATGTTAAGGCAACCACCGAGGAAGGACTTGGATTTACTGGTGAGGGACTTGGAATATCTTGCCAGTCTATCGCACTTCTCGAAACTATTGATAACTATGTATACAGAAATGTTGCTACAGGTATGATAGATGAGGTCGAAGGTCGCGGTACATTAGACGTCTCTAAGGAGAGAGAACAGGCTGAGAAAATAAAGGAAAACAGGAGTAGAAATCATGGATAGATACAACGAAAGACTTATAGACGCAAAGGCACCAGGTTCAGCTATAGGACTCTTAGTTCTGGCTATAGTGCTTGTAATACTTGCGATACCATTTTTCTTCTTGATTCCTGTCTTCGGAGCAATTCTTCTTTTTGCTGGAATCTTTCTTATAACCTATGCAAAGGATGGACTTAGCAATGAGTTTGAGTACATACTTACAAATGGAGATATAGAGATTGCACGTGTTATAGCAAAGAAGAGAAGAAAGAATGTTGCAAGCATCGAGGCTGCACAGATTAACCGACTTGCACTTGCTACAGATGAGAGAGTGGCAAATGATATAAGTATTGGTAAGTATAAAGTTAAGAAGTATGTTGGAAAGAATGAGCCAAATGGCGATGAAGGAGAATATAGAGTAGCTGTCTTTACTGGAGAGGGAGATAGTCAGCACACGCCTTTAATATTTTTGGAAAACTAATATCATGGCTCAAGAGGTATCATCTTAAGTCCCTTATACATCTTGGTATACATGCTCTTCTCATCTTTATAAAGCATGGTTCCTCTGGAACCATCACGGATGATGTAGGCATACTTGTTCTTCTGAACATTCATGTATAATACTTCGTCTACATTAAGCTCCTTGGCTTTGACTTTTGCAGTATATACATTTACAGGCTCTAACTTATATTTCTTAATTGCTTGCTCAACAGTCATGTCAAAACCTCCTTCACCAATGATATAAACTACAGTACTTCAGATAAGTTAAGTATATTGTATAACTTCCACAAAGTCAATTGTTAAAACTATACAATTATGGGTAAATTGAACAGAAAATGAATGAGATTAACTACTATCAGGAATTCGAAAAACAAATAAAAAATGCTGATGCAGAGATAGAATCTACGGGAAGAAAACCTACACTTCTTCTTCAGGCCTGCTGCTGTCCGTGCAGCTCTCACTGTCTGGAAGTACTTACATCACATTTCGATGTGACTGTCTTCTTTTATAATCCAAATATAGATGAAGTTGAGGAGTTTCAGAAGCGACTAGATGAGTTATATAGATTTACTAAGGAAGCGGACTTTGCTCTGGATGTAAAGGTTGTGGAAGGGCCGTATGAACCAGAGGTTTTCTACGCTATGGCAAAGGGGCGTGAAGATCTGCCGGAAAGAGGCGAGAGGTGTTATGACTGCTATGAGCTTCGACTCAGAAAGACAGCTGAGTACGCGAGAGAACATGGGTTTGATTACTTCTCGACAACCCTTTCTATAAGTCCATATAAGGTAGCTCGTTGGATTAACGAGATTGGTATGAAGCTTGAGAGTGATATGAGGGAATCAGCTTCAGATATAGATGGAATACCTTCATTTCTTTTCAGCGATTTCAAGAAAAAGAATGGCTATAAAAGATCTATAGAGCTCTCCGAAGAGTATGGATTATATCGACAGGATTACTGTGGATGTGTCTACTCTCGTAGAGACCGTGATATGAAAAAAAACAGTGTCTGACTGTAGACACTGTTTTTTGTATTAACATGGATTGTTATATATTACTCATTAAGGCCTGTACTTCTGGTATCTCAAAGGTATAGTCTGAGTTACAGAAGTCACAGTGCATAGTGATAGGTTCGCCATCATCGATTATAGATTGGAGTTCCTTTCTTCCTAGACTGACAAGTGCCTTTGTAACACGCTCTCTACTGCAGTTGCAGTGGTACTTAACTGGGAGAGGCTCTTCTATAACTATATCGCCGCCGAAGACATCCTTGCCAAGTATGGCTCTCATCATATCCTCTACGCTCATTCCCTTATTAAAGTAGTCGGTTACAGAATTAACATTTGCAAGACTATTTTCCAGAGTCGTGATAGTTTCCTCCTTAGCAAAAGGAAGAAGCTGTATGATGAATCCACCGGCATGCTTTATAGATAGATCTCTATCAACCAATACTCCAACACCTACGGATGTAGGAATCTGTTCACTTTCTGCAAAGTAGTATGTAAGGTCTTCACCGATTTCTCCACTTACAAGGGCTGTCTGTCCAACATATGGTTCAGCAACTCCCTCATCACGAATGACAGTAAGAGTACCTGCACCTACAGCAGTACCTACGTCCAGATGTCCATTTGACTTCAGTGGAAGATCCACAGCGTTATTATATATAATTCCTTTAACATTTGAAAATGCATCTGCTGTAACAGTGATTGAGTGGATTGGTCCGTTACCTGTTACTTTGAGTGTGAGAACATCACTATCATTCTTGCACATTGCTCCCATAAGAGCTCCACCTGTAAGAAGTCTTCCTAGTGCAGCGCTGCATACAGGGCTGGTGTTATGAATCTCACGAGCCTTTTCAACTGTTTCTCTTGTATATGCCGCAACGAATCGAATCTCATTTCCAGCAGCCATTCCTCTGATTACATAATCATTCATATGATTCTCCTTTTGTGTCCTTAAGTTTTATAACAAATCCTGGGCTGCTTTTAGACATAGCCCAGCGGACTGTCACATTTTATCACGAATATTAGTTTAGTACCATATCAACTTTTGAATCTTTTTGATAAGGAAATGAAGCTGGACTCAGCTAGATACTAGATTATTAGCTCTTTCTGATATATAATGGTGCAGGAAAATCTGCTTGCAGGTTGACTAGTTCGTATCTAGAACATGGGGGTTATTATGAAGAAGGTAAAGATTAACAGGGCACAGTGCAGAAAATGCGGCGATATTATAGAGTCCAAGAAGCGACTTCAGACTGTAAGATGTTCCTGCGGAAGTATCTGGATTGAAGGTGGTACTCATTATCTAAAGCGGGGATTTAAGGACAGTAAGGATGACATCATAGAATTGAGCGAATACGAAGAAGTCGAAGTATAGTGGATAAGTGCCTGAAGAAGTTTTAAATATAAAGGAGTTTTAGTTTCAAATGAAGATTATAGATATACTGGATACTAAGAATATGTCACTTTCTTTCGAGGTATTTCCTCCAAAGAAGGAGAGCACATTTGAGAGTGTGGTTGCTGCTACTGAAGAGATAGCTGCTTGTCACCCTGCATTCATGAGTGTTACCTATGGTGCAGGTGGTGGAACCAGCCGCTACACTATGGAGATTGCCAAGAATATCAAGGATAAGTATAATGTGCCAACCCTTGCTCATCTCACTTGTGTATCATCCAGTAGAGATATGGTTCATCAGAAGATTCAAGAAATGAAGGAAATGGGAATAGTAAATGTTATGGCTCTTCGTGGAGATCTGACTCCAGAGCTTGAGAAGACAGATCCTTCAACCTGGGATTATAAGCACGCGACAGAGCTTGTTCGTGAGCTTAAAGAAGCAGGTGACTTCTGTGTTGGAGCTGCATGCTATCCTGAAGTTCATCCGGACAGCGTAAATCAGAAGGATGATCTTACACATATCAAGGAAAAGGTGGAAGCAGGAGCAGACTTCCTTACTACACAGATGGTCTTCGACAATAATCTCTTCTTTAACTTTATGTATAAGATTAGAGAGATAGGTGTTACAGTTCCTATAATTCCTGGAATTATGCCTATTACAAATGCAAATCAGGTGGAACGAGCTATAAAGCTTTCTGGTTCATTTATGCCACAGCGCTTTAAGAGTCTGGTTGATTATTTTGGAAATGATCCTGATGCGATGAAGCAGGCTGGTATTGCCTATGCCACAGATCAGATAATTGATCTGTATGCAAATGGTATAACAAATGTTCATGTGTATTCCATGAATAAACCTGATGTTGCCAAGGCAATAATGGATAATCTATCTAATATACTTGGTAAGGATTTTAATCGTTAAAAAAAACGCTGGATATGTTTGAATAGTAAGATATGACATCGGTTTCAAAGATATCACTAAGAAGGTCACGTGAGAGAGTATCTCTTGCGGGACCTTTTTTTATGAGTTGTCCATCTTTCATTAGGAGTATATCGTTACATACCATAGCTGCGTCGCCGATATCATGGAAGACTGAGATAACCGTATTCTTATGCGTGGCGTCTTCGATGGTTGTAGTGCCCTCAACCCATTTCATAAGATATTCCATAAGCTCTATATGATACTTGATGTCCAGGTGGTTTGTTGGCTCATCCAGAAGTATGATAGGAGTCTCTTGGGCAAATGTACGAGCTAGCATAACACGCTGCAGCTGACCACCCGACAGCTCGTGAAGCTGCCTATTTGATATATCACTGAGTCCTGTCATTTCTATGGCCTGCATAGCTTTCTCTTTATCGTGAGATGAAGTGCCTTTGATTGAAGTAAGTATAGAACCGGTATGTGAATATCTTCCCATCAGAACAGTTTCGTATACAGTATATGAGAAGTAAATAGATAAAAACTGTGGGGTTAGGGCTATAATGCTGGCAAGCTTCTTACGACTTAGTGTGCTTAGCTCGAGCCCGGATTCTTCATTTACTAGCTTAATGTGGCCATTATATGGGATGATTCCAGAGAGCACGCGAAGAAGAGTGGTTTTACCAGATCCATTTGGACCTAGTATTCCACAGATTCCACCGTCATTAAACTCGGCAGAAAAGCCTGATATTATAGGATTTTCTTTGCTATATCCTGCGGATACATTCTCAAAAGAAATCTTCATATTATCCCCTACGTTTCTTAAAGAATATTACAACAAAAAATGGTGCTCCGATCAGGGCGGTAACGGCACCGACTGGAATCTCACGAGGTGAGATAATGGTTCGAGCTACCAGGTCTGCTATAGACATAAATGCACCGCCATATAGGAAACTCATTGGTATAACAGCTTTATGCTTCGCTCCGAAGAGTTTACGAACAGTATGAGGAGCTACAAGGTCTATAAAACCTATAGTTCCAGTAAATGCAACTGATATTCCAGTTAGGAGAGCAGTTAGCATTATGAGTAGTATCTTCTTCTTTTTTGTCTCAACACCGATGGACATAGCCTGTTCATCGCCAAATGTCATGATATCCATCTCCCTATGGTTCAGCCATATAAGCGTTACGAATATCAGACATGCTGGGAAAAGTATGGCAACGTGTGTCCAATTTCTTGAAGAAAAAGAACCCATCATCCAGAACGTAACCTGTTTTGAGTGATCAGGGAAAAGAGAGGCAAGAAGGGTCAGCACAGCATTTGCAAAAAGAGAAATGACCATACCCATAAGGATTATGGTGTAGCTATGCAGATTTCTGTCTATCTTACTTGAAAAGATGATAACGAACATTACAGTGGCGGCTGCACAAGTAAAACCTGCAGATGGAAGCAGGAAGCTTCTGAGTGCAAATGAGCTGACACCCGATATTATAACGAGAGCTGCTCCAAGTGAAGCGCCAGAAGATACACCCATTGTATAAGAAGAGGCCAGAGGATTCTGAAGTAGTGACTGCATAACAGCACCACTTACCGCTAGTGCACCGCCGACAAGAAATGCTGTGAGTGCTCTCGGAACTCTGATACTCCAAAATATTGATACGGACATAGGTGCCACTGTATCTGGAAGTGGCCTGCCGAATACTTTATTTAAAGTGATATATATAGAATCAGGGAGCGTAATACGTACGCTCCCTAAGTTAATACATAGTATTAGAATAACTAAACATAAAATTGTAGAAAGAATATACTTTTTCATATTATCTCTCTTAGTGTATCAGTCATTTTATCAATTATTCAGCGTCACCTGCTGTAGCAAATGGATCGCCAAAATCAGCGAATGCATCAGGATAGATAAGCTTAGCCATCTGAATTGTAGCATCTATAACGTGGTTGTTAGGCTGATTACTAGCATCTGCATCAATATAGTATACAGCACCGTTTCTTATAGCAGTAACATTTTGCCAGCCTGTGCTAGACTTTATAACTCCGACAGGATCATCTACATAGTTAACATTTGTTATTATAACATCTGGGTTCATAGCTATAGCTTCTTCTTCTGAGATGCTGATCCAGCCTTCCTGGTCACCAGTAACATTTTCAGCACCGATGGTTGTCAGCATTTCATCAAGATATGTTCCTGAACCAAATGTATAGATTGATGGATAATCAGCAGAAGGAAGTGATATCTCGAATAGAACTTTCTTCTTTGTAGTGATTGTCTCTCCGATAGCCTTAAGCTCGGCAACCTGGCTGTTAAACTCATTAACTATCTCAGTTGTAGCATTATTAGCATGAACTGCATTTCCGATAGCTACAAGATCCTGACTAATATCGTCAAATGATTTGCTTGATGGGATATCGAAGACGCAGATACCTGCATCTCTTGCTGACTGATATACATCCTCGCCACCAGCGTTACTCATACCAGATGTAAAGATGATATCAGGATTAAGTGCGATAAGTGCTTCATTATCAGGTGCCATCATATCAAACTGCTGTACATCAGCTGGGAGCTGATCAAGGTAAGCATAAGAGTTAGTATCAATTGCTACTATCTTATCTGCAACACCGATATCGATAAGGAAACGAGTTGTAGATGGGGCCATAGAGATGATACGATCTACTTTGTTAGGGATAATTACTTCATTTCCTGCTCTATCCTGTCCTTTTGTTGCTTTAACAGTTTCTTTTGCTTCTGTTTCAGTAGCGACTGCCTCAGTAGTAGCTTCAGTAGTAGCTACTGTAGTGATTTCAGTAGTAGCTTCTTCGGTACTTCCACAACCAGTTACAAGTGAGAGTGCAAGCACACTTGCCAGCACCAAGGAAAGAATCTTTTTCTTCATGTTGTTCTCCTTTTGTATTATCATAATTTTTCCAGTTTGATATAATAACACATTAAAGGCAAAAATTTAATAATAATTTAATGACTTATTCATCAAAAATGTTATATAATTCTCATATTGTATAAGGAGGAAAGTTATTTATATGATGAATTTTGAAATGAATCGTGACCAAGTTGAGAAGCTTCTTGATCTTCAGGTCAGGACTGGCAACATGAGCGAGAAGATTAAGGAAGAGAAACTTCGCGAGTATGATATGCTCATGCAGCAGAGAAATGGAGGGGCTCCAGGGCAGCCGCAGTACAACCAGCCGCAGTACAATCAACCGCAGTTCGGTAAGCCGGGGGGAATGCCGGGCCAGCCGCAGTACAATCAACCGCAGTTCGGTCAGCCAGGGGAAATGCCGGGCCAGCCGCAGTTTAACCAGCAACAGTTCAATCAGCCAGATAATGGTAGGTATCCAAGAATCAAGCCACATCCCGAAGGCTATTTAAATGGAGTAGAGATGATAGCTGTATTAATCCTTGCTATTCTGGTTGTCGTAGCTGGAAAAATGGGAAGTGCATCAATGCTTGGTTTAACTATGGGAATAATTTTCACATATATTGGTGCGAAGATTATCATTAAGGATTTAAATGCTGGAAGAAGCATAAATTATATTTCAGTTATTGCGGTAGTAGTTGGAGTGCTTATGCTAGTTTATGGATTTTTCAAGCTATTTGCAAGTTCAGAGGCACAGGATTCGTTAGATAATGCTGGTAATCGTATACTTCCATTTTTTATAATTGTTATTGGCTTTGCTATTATTATAGGTTCATTTATAAGATCTTCTTCTATGAAGAAGAAATATAATATTCCTGTTCAGGCAACCTGTGTTCAGCTGGTAATACCTAGACATGCTAGTAATCATAGTCCTAGAACGCGTTCTCCAATATATGAGTATTGGTATAACGGAGAGTTAAGAAGGACTTTTATGCCTTACTTTACAAATCGAGGCCTTCCAGCTGTAGATGAGGTAAGAGAGATATTTGTTTCAGAGGGTGATGATGGAGGCTTCTATGATCCGAAGCTTACTGGCGCTGTATTAGTAGGAGCGACACTTCTAGGAAGTTTCTTTATCTTAATGGGTGGTCTTGTAGTATTCATTACATATTTCCGTTAAGATATATTATATTATTATTGATATCAATATCAATATATAGAACACATTTATCATGTGATTGGTAGATGTGTTCTTTTTTCTTCTTCATATTTTCCTTGAATATGAACGAAGCCTAATCACACAAATGAGTCACCTTTACGTCGGACGTAAGGGTGACTCATTTCGGCTATATGACTTGTTTTGAATGTGGAGTCACCCGTTAGAGCTTTTAGAGTCAGTTGATTCATGCTTTTAAGCAAGTTTTAGAAAGAGGTTTCGGCTATATCGGGATTTTATAGGAAGGTGTCACCCGTAGATTTAGAATTGACGGGTGACTCCTTCATTTTATAGTGGCTATATGCCGAAATCATCTGGAATATTGGTAAAAAACGCCTTGAAAAATGCCTCATTTTAGGGCAAACGGGTGACTCCGCCTTCACAAATCTTCATATAGCCGAAACAACCATTCCAAACAACCGTATAGCCGAAGCTACCATTCAAAACTACTGTATAACCGGGGCTGCCTTTTCAAACAACCGTATAGCCGAAACTATTTTCTTAAACCGGAAATTTTTCATAGAATTACATGCTGAGAAAAATTTCCGGTTAATGACGACCTTTATTGTCAGGAGTCTTCAGGATTTCGTTAAGTTTCTTATTGGTATTGATAAGTATTCAGATGGTACGTACTTTTCAAGGTTCACGAATCAGCTGTTCAGTGATTTTAAAACAGTGCGGCTCAGTTCGTTCTGTAGAAATAAATGTTATAACTAGTTTATTAATTGACAGATATTTATCAAAATGTCAAAATAATCGTATCATTTTATAAAATAGGAGGTTTCACAAATGGCAGACATTACGGATATCAGAAGACCGGATGACATGGAGAGAATAACTACTCCAGAGCTTGCAAAGGCTTTTATCGATGAGCAGGTTGCACTTATCAAGGAACAGGTTGGCGATAAGAAAGTACTTCTTGCGCTTTCGGGTGGAGTTGATTCATCAGTTGTTGCTGCAATCCTTATTAAGGCAATCGGACAGCAGCTTGTATGTGTTCATGTAAATCATGGACTTCTCCGAAAGGGAGAACCAGAGCAGGTTATCAAGGTTTTCAGAGATGAGTTAAATGCTAATCTTATCTATGTAGATGCGACAGATCGTTTCCTTGATAAACTCGCAGGAGTAACAGATCCAGAGCAGAAGAGAAAGATAATTGGTGGAGAATTCATCGAAGTATTTGCAGAAGAGGCGCGTAAGCTTGATGGCATCGAGTTCCTTGCACAGGGAACAATATGGCCAGATATCCTAGAGAGTGATGCTGGTATCAAGGCACATCATAATGCCGGTGGACTTCCTGAAGATATGAACTTTGAACTTGTAGAACCAGTAAGAATCCTTTTCAAGGATGAAGTGCGTGTGGTAGGAAAGGAACTTGGCCTTCCAGACAACATGGTATATCGTCAGCCATTCCCAGGACCAGGACTTGGCGTAAGATGTCCAGGAGCAATCACAAGAGACAGACTTGAAGCTGTACGTGAGTCAGATGCAATACTTCGTGAAGAGTTCGAGAAGAACGGACTTGCTGGAAAAGTATGGCAGTACTTCACAGTATTACCAGACTTCAAATCAACAGGAGTAAAAGATGGAAAACGTACATTCGATTGGCCATGCATCATACGTGCCATCAATACAACAGATGTTATGGAAGTAACAGTAGAACACCTGTCAGACGAACTCATCGACCATCTTGTAAACCGTATAATCACAGAAGTACCAGGCATCAACAGAGTCCTCTTCGACTACACACCAAAACCACCAGCAACTGTGGAATATGAATAAACGCTAGAAACTCGCAGAAGCCCTATTTTAGGGCGACTGCGAGTTATTTTTTTTAGCTCTGGTACTACAGTGGTACTAAGAAGCATGAAATAATATCATATCATTGCAGATATCAACTGGAGTTTCACTTGTCAATCATTTAGCGTGTAGCAAGTGGTTATGAAGTGAAATGATTCGAGCGACTTAGTCATCTGAATATGACCAGTTGATTTTCCATTCAAAATATTCATCACGGGTTATATCCCCGTTCTTTAATTCATTTTTCTTTTTATACCAAGCATTAATAAATTCATTAAGTGTTCTGAAATTAAAAGTGATTCCAATAGGTGTATCCGTAAATGAGAAATCATCTTCATTAAATGGAGTATTAGGATTATCCGAGTCTGATTCTTTTTTGTTGCGTCCTTTTTTGGAGTAAATGGATGGCGATGTTGGAACTTCAAAAAGCCATATGTCATTGGTTTCATCCAACCAAAACAAGGTTCCAATGTATCCGAGTACGAAACTGAATTTGATAAATGCGTTGATGATGAAAAGATACCGCAGATGCCAGTAGAACATGTTAAGGAAAATCTGGAGAACATAGATGAATCAAATAATCAGAAGACGGGAATGCAAGAGAAACATATTGAAAATGGTTACGATGAAGCAGAAACGATTGCAATATTTGTACTGTGTGGTATTCAATCATATAAGGTAACACTTGGAGAATATTTCAATCTGACACTGGATGAAAGAGCTTCGCTTTGGGATATAACAACTGTGGATAAAGACCTGGGGTTTGAGGCATTTAGAAATTTGGTAACGGCTGCAGGTGTTAATTGGTTTATTCCAGATATGTATGAGGAATTCCAGAAACACTATAATAAGTGCCTGAAATTGAGGGAAATGCCATGGATGAAGAGGTATTTGTTGGATAGTCTCCAAAACGCAAAAAATCATGAAATAAATGAACGTAAAAGAACCTATAAAGATAGATAAAATAAGCGATAATAAAATCGGATAAGTTACAGTAAAATATAATCTTCACGATCGCAAAGTTTCTTGTTGCATATATGATTATACAGTGCTATTATGTGATATAAACACAGGATGGAGGTGTACAATGCATATATCATACAAGAAATTGTGGAAATTACTGATAGATAAAGATTTAATGAAAAAGGATTTATGTGAGATGGCTGGTATCAGTTCCGCATCAATGGCTAAACTGGGAAAAAATGAGAATGTTAATACTGATATTATAGTTCGTATATGCCAGGCACTGCAGTGTGATACCAGCGATATTATGGAAATAGAGCAGGATAAGTAGCTGTCCTTTTTAAGGGATATATAATGGTTTATAATTTTCTTGAGGTGATGAAAATGGATAAATATAATTTTATTGATTTATTTGCAGGTTGCGGCGGTTTAAGTGAAGGTTTTTATCGTCAGGGTTTTAACGCACTTGCGCATGTTGAGATTAATCCAACAGCATGTGAAACTCTTAAAACAAGGATGAGACACTACGGATATAAAAATGCTGATGAAGCAGTGCTGCAACTGGATATAACCGGAGATGATGTAATCGATAAGCTCGATAATGTCGTAAAAGATGAAAAAGTAGATATCATTATAGGAGGTCCTCCGTGTCAGGCGTATTCCAGTCTTGGAAGGGCAAAGGACGATAATGCTATGCAGGATGATCCGCGTAATTATCTTTTTGAAAGCTATGTGAAGGTACTTAATCATTACCTTCCTAAGTTTTTTGTGTTTGAAAATGTGACAGGTATGCTTACGGCAAAGATTAATGGAGAACATATAGTTAATAGAATTGTAGAGGCATTGGGAGAAAACTATAAAGTTAAGTTTGATCCTAAGGCAATCGTTTTAAATTCTGCTAATTATGGTGTTCCACAGATAAGAAAAAGGGTAATTATTATTGGTGTTAGAAATGATATTGATATTGAAGCAGAGGAGATGTATGAAGGCATAATAAAAACTCATTATGATCCGGAAATGTCAGATATCGAAAGAGTCGGGCTAAAAAAATATGTTACTGTAAGGGACGCTATAGAGGAACTTCCTAAATTAAGACCTGGAGAGGGAAAGTCGATAATTGCATTTACATCTAAAAGGGATAATGAGTTCCTAAAAAGGATCCGGACAGCTGACAATCATAAATTAATGGATCATGTTGCCAGAAATCACAATGATAAAGATATAGAAAGATATACTGTTATGAGCGAAAACCATTGGACTTTTCAGGAACTGCTCGAAAACAGACCTGATCTAAATCATGAAAAACAGAGGGTTTTTGGTAATAGTTATACTGTTCAATGGTGGGATTTGCCATCTAAAACGATAATTGCTCACTTGTATAAAGATGGAAATCAGTTTATACATCCTGACAGTTCTCAGGGAAGAACATTTACAGTTAGAGAAGCAGCAAGAATACAATCTTTTCCGGATGATTTTGTATTTGAAGGACCAAGAACGGAGCAGTTTAAGCAAGTGGGAAATGCAGTTCCGCCGCTTTTAGCAGAAGCTATTGCAAAATGCGTCAGATCAAAACTGGAAATGTTGGAGGAAAACAATGATATTTACCGCTGTGAAAGAATTGCACAGTAAAACTGAAAAGAGTTTTTTTACAGAACAGACCATTGTATATACAAGGCTAGTTGAAGTTTATTGTGAAAAGAATAAGAAGAATATAGAAACAGTATCTGAGATTAAAAGTAATATAGTAGATGAATTGATTAGTATTGGAGCAATCAAAAAAGAATCGGATATTCCTGAACTAAAGAAATTACTAGGTAATGGATTTGGTGACTTTATAAATGCTGTAAACTATGTTTGCAGGAATTATGATGATATGGGAGAAGTCAGACCCTATTTGGATAAGCTTTATAATTCGAAAAGAAAGATAATTCAAGAAGAGGCTCGGAAAAATAATAAATATTCACTTGTGGATTTTTTCTGTGGCGCAGGTGGACTGAGCCTGGGATTTCTTCAGGCCGGGTTTAATGTAAAGCTGGCAAATGATATAGAGGATGTATGTATACAGACATATAAGTATAATCACCCAGAATTACCGTCTGATAAATTGATTCAGGGAGATATCAAGACAATTGTAGATAATATTGAGGATTATATTGATAATGATATTGATATTGTTGTTGGAGGACCTCCGTGTCAGGGATTTAGTGAAGCAAATCGTCAGAGGGTGATAGATGATCCCAGAAATAAATTATATAAATATTTTGTTAAGGCTGTTGAAAAAATAGTCCCTAAAGTAGTGGTTATGGAAAATGTTAAGGGAATGCTTAAAGTGGCTGATCAGGTTGTAGAGGATTATGAGAAGCTTGATGCAGTAAAAAACGGTAAACACTATAAGTATAAAGTAAGTTACCAGATACTTAATTCTCATGATTTTTCTGTTGCTCAAAGTAGAGAACGTCTTATATATATTGCACTTAGAGATGATGTAATAAAAGAAAACGGTGTTACACCAGAAGATGTTTTCAATAAAATACATAGTAATTGTAAGAATAATCGTACATATATTCTAATGGATGCTTTAAATGACATAAAACCTCTTGAGGCTCCGAGAATTAAGAATATGAACGAGATAGACAGTGATATTACAGGTAAAAAGATTGACAT
>CACWGK010000013.1 GCA_902760415.1 uncultured Lachnospiraceae bacterium | reverse complement strand
TCGAAGTTTTCATCCCAGCTTCCTGCAATATCTCTTCCTTCATCTGACATATCGTATGTACCGTCAGGAGAACTCATGCTCCAGTAATCAACGGTAAATGTCACGTTATCAGTATCTACGGTTTTAATGAATACATTCATGTAGTATTCGCAGTGTGAGTTTGCTTTGTAGTAAGGATCCCATTCGATGTATGCTTTCCATCCACCGTCTAGAAGGTGATAGTCACTGATTACTTCGGCGTCAGTTGGGACGCCATCCCATTTGACGCTATTCATAAACCATTCAACATCGGATATGTTTGGTCTGTCCGATGTGGACATAGACTGAGCTGTAGCGATGTATGTAGCTATTACATCTTCGGTACTTGCTTCTGTGACTGCCTCCGTAGCTTCAGTGGTTTCTTCTACAGTAGTTTCTGGTTTTGCCTGTTCAGTAGCTCGTTCCTTTCTGGAAGCCTTATCGGTATCTGCAGGTTCCTCCTTTTTAAGGAATCCTGGAGTAACAAAAAGAAGAACAAGGATAATTCCAATCACGATTACTGAACTTAGTGCGATGATCACACCGATCAGTGCTCCGTTGCCACTTTTCTGAGGTGGTGCACTGCCTTGAAGTGGCGCGCTGCTTTGAAGCGGTGCACCTGTTTGGAGAGGTCCTGTGCCTTGCCCAACTGGTGAGCCACAGTGCTCGCAAAACTGTGAGTTATCTGGTATTTGTTTTCCGCATTTTGAACAAAACATATGAGTCTCCTTTCTATCATAAATATACTTATATTTTAATAAAAATAAGGTGATAAAGGAATAGATTTGACAAACCTGTCAACCGTGACCGGACTGACATCTTTTGCCATATTACATGAGTTATGGTATTATCTCGAATAGATATTTATGAGTCTATAACATATAAACTTATGAGGTTTTAGGGAGGACTGCTATGGCAGAACAATTATATACAATACCGGTTAATGATGCATTTGATAACGACTGCGAATGCCCGCTATGTCTTATGGCTCGTGACCTTGAAAGGGACTCTATCGATTTCACCATGGGCCCTAGCTACATGGAGGATGATAACCGTGAGGTTACTGATAAGCTGGGCTTTTGTCCAAAGCATATTAAGATGATGTATGCAGATAAGAATAAGCTGGGCGTTGCGCTAATGTTGAACACACATATGAACAAAACTATACGTGAGATGAAGGCGCTTGCTGAAAAGGATAAGCCTCAGGCTGGTGGACTTCTTGCTCGTAAGACTGGAGGACTTTTCTCAAAGCAGACAGAGAAGTCTCCACTTGTCAGTTATATAGATAATCTGGAGAGCACCTGCTTTGTATGCCAGAGAATCACACCGATCCTAGATAGATACATCCATACCATCTTTCATATGTGGAAGAAGGATCCCGAGTTTAAGGAGAAGCTGAAGAACTGTAAGGGCTTTTGTACCTACCATTACGGAATGCTCTATGAGAAAGCCCCTGAACAGCTGAACCAGGCTCAGCTGGATGAATTTATCCCTGTGTTAAATGATATCTATTTCGAGAATATTCAGAGGGTTAACTCGGATGTTTCCTGGTTTATCGATAAGCATGACTATAGAAATAAGGAAGCTGATTGGGGCAATTCCAAGGATTCTATACAGAGAGCAATCATAAAGACTGATCATACAATCATTGAGGAATAAAGACAGCATATGGATAATCATAAAAGAAGAGATAAAATATTAGATATAATTCAGAACAGTGATTCACCAGTCAGCGCAACTGCACTTTCAAAAGAAATGGGAGTTAGCCGCCAGGTGATAGTCGGCGATGTGGCACTCCTTCGTGCAGAGGGTAATGATATACTTTCTACACCTAGAGGATATGTAGCGGCTCCGAAAGAGAAGAGTGTGACTAAGAGAATCGCGGTAAATCACAGTGCTGAACAGACTCAGTTAGAGCTATACACGCTGGTTGATGCAGGGTGCACTGTGGAGGATGTAATAGTTGAACATCCTATATATGGACAGCTGATAGGCGGCCTCATGATATCCAGCAGATATGATGTGGATGAGTTTATCAGAAAGTCAAAGGAAGAAAATGCAACTCCCCTTTCTGCACTTACCGAAGGAATCCATTTGCATACCCTCAGTGCTAACTCTGAAGAGCAGATAGATAGGGCTATTGACAAATTGAAGGAATTAGGCATTCTTTTGTAAATATTATTGTATGTATTTTACATTGACTTTTAAATGGCGTGATACTATAATGTGTCACGTCATTTGTGTTTTGACAGGTGTCATGACACCTCGAAAGGGTCAAAGGAGGGAAAATATGAGTAAGAAGAAAAAGAATTCTAATCCTCAAAATTCAAATCCAAAAACTGAAAATCCAGAAGTTGAAAAGACAGTAGCTGAGGATAAAAAGTTGGAAATGAAGAAGGAAGAGAAGAAAGAAACCGAAAAGGTAGTTATTAAAGAAAAAGGTTTCAAGGGATTCCTTAAGAGAAAGGATATTGAGATCTCTCTGAAGAGATACGGCATCGATGCTCTTGGTGCTATGGCTCAGGGACTTTTCTGTTCTCTCCTTATTGGTACTATCATCAATACCATCGGTACACAGTTTAATATCGGATTCCTTACACAGCCTGTTGCTACAGTTGGTGGAGTTGATTACACAGTTGGTGGCCTTGCTATGGCTATGAGTGGAGCTGCTATGGCAGTTGCAATCGCTCACGCACTTAAGTGCCCACCTCTGGTACTGTTTTCAATGATAACAGTTGGATTTGCTGCAAATGCACTGGGCGGCGCAGGTGGTCCTCTTGCTGTTCTTTTTATAGCAATCATTGCTTCTGAATGTGGTAAGGCTATATCTAAGGAAACAAAGATAGATATCCTGATTACTCCACTTGTAACTATCGGAGTAGGTATCTTCCTATCATGGCTTGTTGCTCCGTACATTGGTAAGGGTGCCATGAAAGTTGGAGACGTCATAATGTGGGCTACAGTACAGCAGCCTCTTCTTATGGGTATCCTTGTTTCAGTACTTGTAGGTATTGCCCTTACACTTCCTATATCATCAGCTGCTATATGTGCGGCTCTTGGACTTACAGGTCTTGCAGGTGGAGCGGCAGTAGCAGGATGCTCTGCTCAGATGATTGGATTTGCAGTAATTTCATTTAGAGAGAATAAGTGGGGCGGCCTCGTATCACAGGGTATCGGTACATCTATGCTTCAGATGGGTAACATCGTAAAGAATCCTCGTATCTGGCTCGCACCTACACTTGCATCAGCAATCACAGGTCCTATCGCAACTTGCGTATTCCATATGGAAATGAACGGCGCACCAATCTCATCTGGTATGGGAACTTGCGGTCTTGTTGGTCAGATCGGAGTTTATACTGGTTGGGTAAATGATATCGCTGCCGGAACAAAGTCAGCAATCACTACTATGGATTGGGTTGGACTTGTCCTTATATCACTTGTACTTCCAGCGGTTTTATCACTTATCTTTGATGCAATCTTCCGCAAGATCGGTTGGGTTAAAGATGGAGATATGAAGCTCGAAGATTAAGAAAAAATATACAAATATAGATAAGTTAGAAGTAAAACGGCTCGACTTAATTGATGTAAAAATCCAATTGAGTTGAGCCGTTAAACGTGTTATTATACTTCTCGTGGGAACGGCTCCTGCTCGAATAATAGAGAGGTGTTAACATATTTGTCAATTTGACGAAAAGAGGTTTATATGAAGAGTATAGGATTTGATAATGACAAATACCGTGATATGCAGTCAAAGCATATTATGGAAAGAATAGGAAAGTTTGGAGGAAAGCTTTACCTGGAGTTCGGAGGAAAGCTTTTTGATGATTATCATGCTTCAAGAGTTCTTCCGGGATTTAAGCCTGATTCTAAGATAACTATGCTTAAGGAACTTAAGGATCAGACAGAGATCGTTATAGCTATCAAGGCAGGAGATATTGAGAAGAACAAGGTTCGTGGAGATATCGGTATCACTTATGATATGGATGTACTTCGCCTTATAGATGCATTTACAAATAATGGACTGTTCGTTGGTTCTGTAGTTCTTACTCAGTTTAAGGAGCAGCCATCTGCTATCGCGTATGAGAAGAAGCTTAAGGCTCTTGGACTTAAGGTTTATAGACATTATCCAATACCTGGTTATCCATCAGATATTCCTATGATCGTTAGTGATGATGGATTTGGTAGAAATGATTATATCGAGACTACTCGTCCTCTTGTTGTTGTTACAGCACCTGGACCAGGATCTGGAAAGATGGCAACTTGTCTCAGCCAGCTCTACCATGAGCAGAAGAGAGGCGTGAAGGCGGGATATGCGAAGTTTGAGACATTCCCTATCTGGAATATTCCTCTTAATCATCCAGTTAATCTTGCATATGAGGCTGCAACAGCAGACTTAAATGATATAAATATGATCGATCCATTCCATCTTGAAGCTTATGGTGAGACAGTTGTTAATTATAACCGTGATGTAGAAGTATTCCCAGTTCTCAAGGCAATCTTTGAGAAGATTTCGGGTGAGTGTCCATATCAGTCACCAACAGATATGGGTGTTAATATGGCTGGTCACTGTATAGTTGACGATGAGGTAACTAGAAAGGCTTCTAATCAGGAGATTATCAGACGTTACTATCAGGCACTCTGCGATAGAAGAAAGGGAGATGCTGGAGACAGTGCTATACAGAAGATTGAGCTTCTTATGAAGAAGGCAGGAATCTCTGTTGCTGATAGACCTGTAGTAGCTGCTGCAAATATTCGTGCAGAGGAGACAGGTAATCCTGCTGCTGCTATGGAAATGCCAGATGGAAGCATACTTACTGGAAAGACTTCAACTCTTCTTGGTGCATCATCAGCACTTATATTAAATGCACTTAAGGTGCTTGCTGGTATTGATGATAGTGCTAAGCTTATATCTCCACAGGTCATTGAACCTATTATGGAGCTTAAGGTTAACTATCTTGGAAATCACAATCCACTTCTGCATATTGATGAGATACTTATAGCTCTTTCAGTAGAAGCTAATACTAATCCAGAAGCTAAGGCTGCATATGATCAGCTTCCTAACCTTGCAGGTCTTGAGGCTCATTCATCAGTTATCCTATCACAGGTTGATGTTGGTGTATTCAAGAAGCTGGGTGTTAATTTGACTTGCGAACCAAGATATCAGACAAAGAAATTATTCCATACCTAGGAGTAATATTATTAGATACATTTCATATGATGAAACTATGATGAAAGCCGGATGACTCTTTGTTGTCACCGGCTTTTATGATTGGGTAAATTCATAAAAACTTAATAAATTATCAGTTATTTTATTAAGGATTAAGTGTATAATCATAATATATTTAGAAATAGCGAGGGATAAAATGAAGAAAAGATTTAAGAATGTAATTAGTGTGGCTTTAGCAACAACACTTGCCTTAGGTGTAGTAGGTTGTGGACAGACTGGGGGAACGGGATCTGGTTCTGGAGCTGGTCAGAATCCTGGCAAGTCTAGTGAGGCAAAGGCAAACAATGCGGATTGTACATTTGAAATAGATGATAATTTTAATCTAGAAGGAATAGATGGGTATACTTTATCCTTTGCTATAGATGGTGATGATTTATATGTACTAGCCAGCACTTGGGAGGAGATAGCATCCTTAGGAGATTCTGAAGAGATTGCAACAATTGATGATGCAGGTAATTATACTACGACTTTTAAGATATATAAGACAAGTCTATCAGGTGGAAAAGCTGAGGTGGTATATGAGAAGGAATGTACGGACGATGAGTATTTTACTAAAGTACTCGTGAATGATGGTAAGCTTGCAATGCTTAAGTCAACTTATAAAGATGAGACTTCTAAGACTTATCTATGTGAATATAATGGAACGGACTTTGAAGAAACTTTAGATTTATCTGAGTATAGTTCGATTCCAGATTACTATGTGTCTGATCTCATATATAATGATAAAGGTCAGATGATTATAGTATATGATACTGAGATTAAGGTTCTTGATGTAAATAAGAAGGAGATCAGCTCTGTCAAGGCTGATGAGGGTGGATATTTTGATGCTTCTTCCGTTGATAAGGATGGAAATATTGTTGTATGCTCTTCAATCTATGATGAAGAAAAAGAAGAGGATAGAACTATAGTTCGTAAGTTTGATTCTGGGAAGGGCGAGTTTACGGAAGAGTATGATCTTAATGTCTCATATCTTTCGGGAAATGAATGCCTTTTTGCTGGTTCAGGAGATTATGATTTCTTCTATAGAACTAAGTCTTCACTTTTTGGCTATAAATATAAGGACAAGTCTTCAACTAAACTAGTGGAGTTTGCAGCATCTGATATAAATGCTGATGAAGTAACAGGTATTATCTTGCTTAATGAAAATGAGTTTATCTGTTTTTCATATGGATATTCGGGCGATGAAGAAACTGCATTTGTAGAAAAGTATAAGAAGGTTGATCCATCAGAGGTTGCAAATCAGAAGATTGTAACTCTTGCTTCTGTATACGGAAATCATCAGCTTAACCAAATGGTTTCTGAATATAATAAATCACATGAGGATGTCAAGATACGCCTTATTGATTACAGTGAGGAGAGTAATCCTGAAGAAAAGTTTAGTGCAGATATAGCTGCTGGAGATATACCTGATATCTTTGATACATCTTATGGTGTGGGAAATATGTCAACAGATCAGTGTATAGCTATGGGACTTTTTGAAGACCTGGCTCCTTATGTGGAAAAAGATCCAGATATTTCGAAGGAAGATTTCTTCCCAACTGCCTATGATGCACTTCTTAGAGATGGAAAGCAGTACTTCGTAGCGTCATCATTTGAGGTTCATACACTTCTTGCTAAGGCTTCTGAGGTTGGAGAAGATATGGGCTGGACCTTCCAGGAAATGAGAGATTATATAGAGACTAAGCCTGAGGACGTGAAGATTTTCTATTCAACTAATAAGAAAGATATGTTGGATGATTTTATGTATTCCTGTGGTATGGAATTCATTGACTGGGATAAGGGTGAATGTTACTTTGATTCGCAGGAATTTAAAGATATTCTTGAGATATGTAACAGAGGAACTAATGAAGAGATGGATTATGAAGAAGAAACCGAGACAACATATGATGAGATAAAGAATGGAAATCTTCTTTTTGTAAATGGATATATTACACCTGCAAGTATTCAGGTACATAAAAAGCTTTTTGATAATGATCTATCTGTAAAGGGTTATCCTGATAAAGATACGAAGGGTACATATTTTTCATTTACAGATTCACTTGCAATGTCTAGTACTTGCGAAGATAAAGATGCGGCTTGGGATTTTATAAGACAATTAATGACTGAAGAATACTGTGGAAAGCACTATCAGGAGAATTATGGTGTTCCTCTTCGTCAGGATGTATTTGAGGCATATATTGAGAGTATTTCTTGTACTGAAGCATCAAAAGATAAGTATGGAAATGATATAATGCCACAAGACGCTTCTATGGGTTATGATGGATTAGAGGTTAAGATTGAACCAGTTAGTGATGCTGATGTTAATGAGTTTAAAACATATATCGATAATGCATCGGGTGTCTGGGAATATGATGCTAAGATTACGGAAATAGTTGAAGAAGAAGCTCAGGCTTGCTATTATTCAGAACCGCGTTACTACATATATTAATGAAAACAAGTAAATCATGACACAGAAAAAAGAAAAAACAGTAGTTTTAGATAACGAGGGGAACGAGATCCGTTATAAAAAGAAACCTAGAACATGGAGGGAGAGACTTACTGCAGGTCTCTTCCTTAGTCCTAGTTTCTTTGGAATAATGGTTTTCTTTGTGCTCCCTTTTTTTGTTGTCATTTATTATGCAAATATTGATTCTATAATTAATAAAGAATTCGTAGGTATGCAGAACTTCAGCAATGTAATGCATAATAGTTCATTTCAGGAGGCTGCTAAAAATACAGCTACATTTTCACTTGTATCAGTTCCACTTGCGATTATTCTGTCTCTAGTGATGGCGCTGATACTTGAAGAAGGAATCCCTATGAAGAGTACCTTCAGGACTTTCTTCCTGAGTCCGCTGATGGTTCCTGTTGCCTCTATAGTTCTTATATGGCAGGTGCTCTTTGATTATCATGGAGTTATAAATGAGGCAGTTACCCTCTTTGGAGGTAATCCTATCGACTGGTTCAAGTCTGACTATGGCCAGCTTGTTGTTGTGATACTTTTCCTGTGGAAGAACCTGGGCTATAACATGATTCTCTTCATGTCAGCGCTAAGCTCTATACCTAGAGATGTTCTTGAGGTATCTAAGCTAGATGGGGCTTCTTCATGGAAACAGTTCTGGTATATTAAAATGAGATACATTACTCCGAGTATATTCTTTGTTGGAATAATGTCTCTTATTAATTCATTTAAAGTATTCCGTGAGGTATATCTTCTTACGGGCGATTATCCATTTGGTTCGTTATATATGCTTCAACATTTTATGAATAATACATTTAAGTCGCTGGATTATCAGAAGCTTTCAGCGGCTGCGATTATTATGTGCATTGTAATGATGGCGATTATCGGTATTCTCTTTATCTTTGAAGATAAGGTGGGCCGAGATGTCGAAGGCTAAGATTGATATGATGGAACAAGAACAAGATAAAAATGAAAAAACTAAAAACAGTGAACTGAAGGAAAGACCTGTTCGTCGTAAGAAACGTTCTGCTATAAAAAGAATCGTACTCTTTCTTATAGCTGCGATATTTGCTATATCATTTCTTCTTCCGACTGTGCTGACATTTGCGAATTCCTTTATGTCAGAGCAGGAGATAAGTTCAAACTATGGAGTTATCTTTAATGATTACACAAGTGATCCTGACGGGAAAGATAGGACGGTTACTTACAGAACGAAGACAGTTAATCTGAAGCTTATTCCGGATAAGGTTGTGGGAACTCAGTATGAGACAGTTCTTCTTAAGAGTCCAGATTATCTGATGAAGTTTTGGAACTCAGTACTGCTTACAGTTCCGATTATGATATTTCAGATACTTATTGCACTTGGAGCGGCATATTCATTTGCCAGATTCAGAGGGCGAATAAAAGAACTTATCTTCTTCCTCTATCTAGTGCTGATGCTTATGCCGTATCAGGTTACACTAGTTCCCAACTATATAGTCAATAGCTGGTTAGGACTTCTGGATACGAGGTGGAGTATAATCTTCCCAGGAATCTTTGCTCCATTCAGTGTATATCTTCTTACGAAATATATGAGACGTATTCCAGAATCTGTGATTGAGGCAGCGAAGCTGGACGGTGCAAATGAGTGGAAGATATTCTGGCATATCGCCCTTCCGCTATGTAAAGGACCGATTGCCTCAGTTGCAATCCTTGTATTTATCGACTATTGGAATATGGTAGAACAGCCACTTATTATGATGAGCAATTCAGCATTTCATCCGCTGTCTATATTCCTGTCTCAGATCAATAACGGAGAGATAGGACTCGCATTTGCGGTGGCTACGATATATATGGTTCCTCCGATACTTATCTTCCTCTACGGAGAAGAGTATCTTGTGGATGGTATAGCTTATTCATCAAGCGTTAAGGGTTAAGGAGAAATGAATTGAAAAAGCAATTAGATGAATTAAGAGATGAAATGATCGCTGAAGCAGAGACTGAAGTTGATGAAGAGATAAAGCAGGAAAAGAAGCAGAAGAAGGAATCTCGGCTTGCAAGGCTAAGAGAAAAGTTTAAGAGACCGGAGGTTCTCTCGGATGATGAGGTTCAGTTTGAAGTAAAGCTCGACCGCGAAGAAATGCTCCGTCGTATAAGATTTAGAAAGAAGACTCTTAGAAGAGTGGGAATAATCTTCTTCGTTGTTATTCTGGTGCTTACATTTTTCTCAAATACTATAATGAATTATTCTTTGCCAGAGGTATCTACAGTTACAGTATTTAATGGTAAGGTTTCTCAGAAGGTTCGTTGCCAGGGTCAGGTTTCTGTTGGTACGGATCTTGATGTAACGGTTAGCGGTACCAGAACCGTAAAGGAAGTTCTGGTAGAAGATGGCGACCAGGTAAAAGAAGGAGATGTCATCATGACATTTGATGAGACTGAGAATAAGGAGTTAGAGGAGGCGGAAAGTACTCTTGAATCTCTTCAGCTCACATATGACAAGTCTCAGCTTAGAACATCGAAAGATTATACAGATGATGAAGTGGCTATAGCAAATGCTAAGGATGATGTAACTGACGCACAGAGCGCTCTTGAACAGGCAAAGCTTGATGAACAAAGTCTTGCAAATGCTAAGTATGAGAGAGATGAGCTTCAGACATCCTATGACGCTAAGAATACAGAAGTGGCAGGTCTTCAGGCACAGGTAGATGCTTATTCCTCTATAGAGAATTATGAGGGAGAGACGGATGTTGAATCTCTTATAGCGCAGCTTGCTACAGCTAAGGAAGAGCTTACAAATCTTGAGACAGAACTAGAATCTAAGAAGACTCTTGTTACAGAGCTAGAAGGAAAAACCAGCGTTGCTGATGCTGAGGATAATCTTACCTCAAAGACACAAACTCTTGAATCTCTTCAGCGTGGGCTTACTAGCAAGAAAGAATCGGACAGCCTTACAGCTCAGTCTAATGCTCTAGATGACGCAGATTCTCTAAAGAAGATAGCGGAGCAGGAAGAGAAGATTGAGAAGCTTAAGGCGGCGGATGATTCAAGCTCTATAAAGGCGAATGGAACAGGTGTTATATCTGGTATAACTGCAAAGCCGGGAGATGAGGTGAAGGCGGATTCTCCAATCGCAAATATACAGCTAGTGGATAGCGGATACGAAGTTTCGTGCAGTATTCCTAAGCGGGATGCCACGAAATTAAAGGTTGGAAATGAAGCTGCCATAGAAAATATATGGGATGATGAAGTGAGTGCTGAGATAAAAAGTATCAAGGCTGACACCTCTGATCCAAATCAGAAGAGTATGGTGAAGTTTTCGGTCAAAGGTAATGTTCAGGTGGGTGAGACACTTCAGTTTGCTGTAGGTGATAAGAGCAACAAGTATGATACTGTAGTTCCAAATGGAGCTGTAAAGGAAGATACAGACGGAAATTATGTATATGTGGTAAAGGTAAGGGCAACCCCTCTTGGAAACCGTTACATAGTAAAGAAGGTAAAGGTTGAGGTAGTTGCTTCTGATACTATAAACTCTGCAATCCAGGGTGAAATATCAGAATATGATAATGTTATAACTAATTCGTCAAAACCTCTTTAATTAAAAGGGTGAAGCCGTACTATCATATGAGTAAACTTAAGGCGAACAATAAAATACTAGTAGGAGCGCTCATTCTAGCCATAGATCTGATATTATTTATCTCTTTTGCTGTGATTCATTTTGTAGCAAAGAATAGGACTGAACTACTTTATAGTCAGCAGGCGGCAAGGCGTTGGGAATCTGGAGATAAGAAGTGTACTCAGATAAGTATATTCTATTCAGAAGATGCGGGACTTAAGTTTTCAGATATCAAGAATATCAGAAATGCTATACAGAAGAAGCTCTACGCTGATTCTCTTATCACGGATTCTAAGTCTAACACTTCCCTGGTAGGAGCACGCTCTTGGATAGATGCTTATTCTGGTCATACATATGACGATGTAAGAAAAGACTCCAACAAGGTTCATGTAAATGTTTATACAGTGGGCGGAGACTTTTTTCAAATCCACAATATGCCACTAAAGAGTGGCAGCTATCTGGATATGAAAAGCACAGATGTGAATCAGATATTGGTAGATGAATATGTTGCCTGGAATCTGTTCGGTGGAGATAATATCGCTGGTATGAAGGTGTGGATCGGTGATGATGTCTACACCGTAACTGGTGTTGTTAAATGCGACGATAACCAGGCGGCTAAAGAAGCGTATGGAGAGTATAACTCAGTCTATGTTCCGATGGAGGCTTATTCAAAAGCTAGTAAGAAGCTTGTCTCGGGCGAGGATGCGTCTAGTGGACTAAGTGGAAATGATACATTAACTGATGAGTCCGAAGGAACCGTTGTTACGTGCTACGAGGCGGTATTGCCTAATCCGATTAAGAACTACGGTCTTAATACTGTTGCTGAAGCGGCTGAGATTCATTTCTTAACAGATGAAGAAAAGGAGTCGCTTAAGTCTTCTCTTGATTTTGGTGACAGAGAAATCTTAGAGAATACTACGAGATTTAGTAGAGGCAGTCTATATAACCGCCTCAAGTCTAAAAAGTATGAGGTGATGAAAACTAATTCCCGTGTATATCCATATTGGGAAAATGAAGCAAGATTTGAAGAATCCTATCAGATACGAGTACTACGTTTCGATATTATAGCGCTTGTTATCTTTATAGTTAGCTTTATAGGTATAGGGGTTATTATCTATATGAGCCTAAAAGACAAATTACATGATGCTATAAAGAGGGATTTTTGGTATAATAAAGTATAGTTTTAGGTATTGGGGCTATTACTTTATGGAGGGTATTAATGGGTGCGTATGAGATAACTGTACTGGGGTTAGTGCAGGGTATTGGATTCAGGCCATTTGTTGCTGAATATGCGGAGAAGCATGGCCTGGTCGGAAGTATTAAAAATGCAGGTGGAGCAGTAAAACTTTACGTTGAATGCGATGACGTAGAGATAGGAAAGTTATGCTACCACCTTAGATATAACTGTCCTGAGGGCGGACGCGTAGATAAGGTCGAGGTTAAGCCTGTTCAGGAAGTGCTATATGATGAAGAAACTGCTAAGATTACTAAGGAACTAAAGTCGGTTGCAGAAAAGGTTGAGGCTGCCGAAAGAGATGAAGAAGATTATGATTATCTTTCGGGACGTGGATGGCTTGATCCTCCAAAGAAGAAAAAGGTAGAGGAAAAAAAGCCTGTTGAAGAGGTAAAGAAAAAGGAAGAGTTTAAGAGTGAAGTAGGCGCCAGTGATGAAGAGGGAAATGTCACTGAAGGTGTTGTTCTTGATGAACATGGCCGAGAACTAGATGATAGATTTCGTATCATTAAGAGCGAGGGCTATGATGAGGGTGCCAGGTATCTTCCTACCGATATAGCAACTTGCGAGGATTGCAAGAAAGAATTACTGGATCCTAAGAATAGAAGATATAGATATCCATTTATCAGCTGCTCGAAGTGTGGTCCAAGGTATTCTATCATGAAGTCAGTGCCATATGATAGAGAGAACAGTACGATGGCTCCATTTATCATGTGCCCTGACTGTAAGGCTGATTATGATGAACCGGGAAGCAGAAGACGCTTTGATCAGAATATAGGATGCTCTGAGTGTGGTCCAAAGCTGAGATATTATGAGAATAGACTTGTTGACGAGGTTCAGATGACTCAGGAGGAAATCCTGAATAAGACAGTCGAGAGTCTGAAGTGTGGCAAGATTGGTGCCATAAAAGATATAGGCGGATTTCACTTTATGTGTATTCCAAGCTCTGAGGAAACGGTGGAAAGACTGAGGAGCTTCAAGGATACTGTGAGCAAACCTCTGGCTATAATGTTTCCGGATGTTGATACTATACGCAAGTATTGCTATGTATCAGTGGAAGAAGAGAATCTGCTTAGATCAAATGCCAGACCAATCGTGCTGCTTGCAAGGAAGGAAGATCCGGAACTAAGTAAGGACTTTGCTTCAAATGTACTTATGGGCAGTGCTCATATAGGCGCAACACTTCCTTTTGATCCGCTTCAGATTATACTTGCGGAAGAGGTTGGTCCTCTTATCATAACAAGTGGTAACAGAGGCGGAGAACCTATCATTACAAATGATATGGATATGATTCATTATCTGCCTAGTGTAGAAGGACCAGATTCTTCGGATGAAGATATCACTGGAGAATCCTCAGGTGAGATATCAGCAGTATCCTTTGCAAATGATACTATAGATAAAAATGAGACGACCTACATTGGTCATGAAGAAATAGAAGAAAACAACATAGATTTTATGTTAACCAACACAAGAGAGATTCTGGCTCCTCTGGAAGACTCGGTTGCGCAGATTGCACGTATACATACTGGTGCTTCGAAGAGGAAACTTATTCAGTTGGTTAGACGAGGTAGAGGCTATGTTCCAGAAGCAGTTGTCTTCGATAAAGAACTTCCTAAAGATACATTTGCGGCAGGAACAGATTATCAGTCGTCCTTTGCTGTAGGAAAGAAAAATGTCTGCTATCTCTCAGAATACTATGGTAACATTACCAATTCATCTGTTTATGATGTAAGAGAGAAGGCAATTCGCCGCCTGGAGAATCTGCTTGATGTTAAGCCTAAACGCTATATCGGAGATCTTAATCCAAACTATCAGACGTCGAAGGATGCAGATACAAAAGCAATGGGAACTTATATCGATGGTATTCCTCAGAGAATTGTTCGTCGTCAGCATCATGCGTCCCATGTGCTATCTGTGGCGGCAGAACATTCACTTACAGGAAGACTTCTTGGAATCTCCTATGACGGAACTGGTTACGGCACAGATGAAACAATCTGGGGCAGCGAGATATTCTCCTGCGTGCTAAATGATACTATAAGCGAAGAGGAGATAAAGCCTGACGGAACAGTTGAGACCAGACCTAAGATTATGAGGTCCGGCGCTCTTCTTCCAGTAAAGCTTATGGGTGAACAAAGTTCCAGAGATATCAAGTCAACCCTCTGCGGATATATCAGAGCAGTTGAAGAACGTCAGCTTGTAAGTCCTACAGTAGTAGATAAGGTTCTTAGAATACTAGGAATAGATCGTTCTGATTTCGGTATAGTTTCTGCTTGTTTAAGAGCAGATATAGGAATATATTACTCAGCTTGTATGGGTCGACTCTTCGATGCGGTAACAGCACTTCTGGGTCTTAAGTCCAGAAATACCTACGGTGGAGAAAGTCCTATCGCTCTAGAAGATGCTGCTATGAGAGCATATAGAAGAAATGGGGTAACTCTCCGTGATGTAGTGGCAAGCGAGTTACGTATGAAAGTAATTGAGCCGAAGACAGAAGGCGAGATATACAGGATGGATCAGTCGATTCTTATGGCTGACCTGATGGAAAAACTGGTAGAAATATATGATAGCGGTATGGATGAGACAGCTCGTGAGATAGCTATCGATAATCTTGCATTTGATTTCCATAAGGCTGTAGTTGATTCCACGGTATATATAGCTGATAAAGTATGTGGACGAGATTATATCCATCACATAGCCCTCACAGGAGGAAGTATGTATAACCGCCTGCTACTAGATGGAATAGGAAGCTCTTTGGAAAGACTTGGATATCGTATCTTTATTAATAGCAAAGTTCCGGGAGGAGATGGCGGCATATCCCTTGGCCAGATGTATAGTGAACTTATATAGAAGTGATATTGAAATGAATAAATAAAAAATGCTTGACAGGCATTTGATTAATATGTTAAAGTATCGGTCGATGAGCTGCCGTAGACAGCAGGTGTCTTTAAGACGTAACACTACTTAGTTACCTGCCGAGGGGAATCGTGATACACATTAGATTTTATCTAATATACATTTAACGACTTTTACCTCTGTCTACTAAAGTGGACAGAGGTTTTCTTATGCATTTAGGTGCGTACGGATATATGTGCAGCTTTCAAATATTATAAGGAGGTGCATAGAAGTGGCAAAGATTGAAGAAAAGAAACCAATAGTGCAGGAAATCAAGGAAAACCTTGAAGGCGCTAAGTCAGTTGTTCTTGTTGACTACCTCGGCGTTACAGTTGAGCAGGATACAAAGCTTCGTAGAGCTACTAGAGAAGCTGGTGTTATCTATAAGGTATATAAGAACACTATGGTTAATCTTGCTATCGAAGGTACAGAGTTCGCTGATCTCGCTAAAGACCTTGAGGGACCTACAGCAATCGCTATCTCTAAAGAGGACGCAACAGCTCCTGCTAGAATAGTAGCAAACTTCGCTAAGGATGTTAACAAGGTATCTCTTAAGAGCGGTATAGTTGAGGGAACTTACTACGATGCAGAAGGAATCAAGGTTATCGCAACTATTCCTTCAAGAGAAGAACTGCTTTCCAAGCTCCTTGGAAGTCTGCAGTCACCTATCACAAACTTCGCTCGTGTTATCAATCAGGTTGCAGAGCAGAAGTCAGCAGAGGCTTAAAGATAGCTTCAGCAATATTTATTTAATTAATTATAAAAATAATGGAGGATTTCAAAATGACAGTAGAAGAGTTAGTAGCTGCTATAGATGAGCTCTCAGTTCTTGAGCTTAACGATCTTGTAAAGGCAGTAGAAGAGAAGTATGGTGTTTCAGCAGCAGCTGGTGTTGTAGTTGCAGCAGCAGGTGGAGATGCAGCAGGTGCAGGCGCTGATAAGGATGAGTTCGATGTAGAGCTTACAGATGTTGGTGCTGAGAAGATTAAGGTTATCAAGGTTGTTCGTGATGTAACAGGTCTTGGACTTAAGGAAGCTAAGGAAGCAGTTGAGGGCGCTCCAAAGGTACTTAAGGAAGGCGTTTCAAAGGCTGAGGCTGAGTCAATCCAGAAGAAGTTCGAGGAAGTTGGAGCTAAGATCACTCTTAAGTAATTCAATCTTTCGTAAAAACGATTCTATGCATGCGAGTAGGTTTATCCTACTCGCATTTCTTTTTAAATCATTTCTTATATATAGTTATTGTTATACTAATAATATAATTTCGATATATTCTAAAATTCTTGCTTGCATTCTAGTTATAAAAATGTTATAGTTGTAAATTGTCATTATAGGTTAAATTGGTAAACTGTGCTTTAGAAGGGGTGCAGTGTGTCTTTTATGCGCATTTTATGCCGTAAAGTCAACTGATTTAGCTTTTTGTGATAATTTTAACGAGAGGTGAAATACGTCACATGGAAAAATACAGAATGCGTCCAATCAAATCAGGTAAAAACATTCGTATGAGCTATTCCGGAAAAGAAGAAGTTCTTGAGATGCCTAACCTTATCGGCGTGCAGGTTGATTCCTACAAGTGGTTCTTGGAAGAAGGCCTGGATGAGGCGTTTAGAGACATCAGCCCAATTACTGATTTCTCTGGTAAGCTCAGTCTAGAGTTTGTTGATTACAGACTGAATGAAGAGGACAAGAAGTACACCATCGAAGAGTGCAAGGAGAGAGATGCAACATACTCTGCTCCACTCAAGGTTAATGTTCGTCTGATCAATAATGAAACAGGTGAGATTAATCAGCATGATGTCTTTATGGGTGATATGCCACTCATGACTGAAACTGGTACATTTGTTATTAATGGAGCTGAGCGTGTTATCGTCAGCCAGCTCGTTCGTTCACCGGGAATCTACTATTCTATAGGTAGAGATAAGACCGGTAAGCCTCTTTTCTCTTGTCAGGTTATACCTAACCGTGGTGCTTGGCTTGAGTATGAGACAGATGCTAATGACGTATTTTATGTAAAAGTAGATAGAAATAGAAAGGTTCCAGTAACCGTTCTTATTCGTTCTCTTGGATATGGAACTGATGAAGAGATTATTAACCTCTTCGGTGAGGAGCCAAAGCTTCTTGCTTCATTCGCTAAGGATCCATCCAAGAACTATAATGATGGTATTCTGGAGCTCTATAAGAAACTTAGACCAGGTGAGCCGCTTGCTGTTGAAAGTGCAGAGAGTCTTATTAACTCTATGTTCTTTGATCAGAGAAGATATGATCTTGCTCATGTTGGTCGTTTCAAGTTCAACAAGAAGCTTCATTTAATGAACCGTATTGTAGGCTTCTACCTTGCTGAGGATGTTATAGATCCACTTTCAGGTGAGATCATGTTTGCTCAGGGTGAGGAAATCACTAAGGAGACAGCTAAGGCAATTCAGGATGCTGCCGTTGAGTACGTTATGGTACAGACAGAGACAGCAAATGTTAAAGTTCTTTCTAACATGATGGTTGATATTACACCATGGATTAAGGACAGACTTCCTAAGGTTACTGCTGAAGATCTTGGAATAACAGAACTTGTATACTATCCAGTTCTTGCTCAGCTTCTTGATGAGTATGAAGATGAAGAAGAACTTGAGGAAGCTATCAAGGCTGCTATAAATGAACTTATCCCTAAGCATATTACTAAGGAAGATATTATAGCTTCTATTAACTATAATATGCATATTGAGTATGAAGTAGGTACAAAGGATGATATCGATCACCTTGGAAACAGACGTATCAAGTCAGTTGGTGAGCTTCTTCAGAATCAGTATCGTATCGGTCTTTCAAGACTTGAGAGAGTAGTTAAGGAGCGTATGCAGACACAGGATATTGAGACTATCACGCCACAGTCACTTATCAATATCAAGCCTGTTACTGCAGCAGTTAAGGAGTTCTTTGGTTCATCACAGCTGTCACAGTTCATGGATCAGAACAACCCACTGTCAGAACTTACACATAAGAGACGTCTTTCAGCCCTTGGTCCTGGTGGTCTTTCAAGAGAGAGAGCCGGATTCGAGGTTCGAGATGTTCACTATACACACTATGGCCGTATGTGTCCTATCGAGACACCTGAAGGACCTAACATCGGTCTTATTAACTCACTTGCTACATTTGCACGTATTAATCATTATGGATTCATTGAGGCTCCATATAGACGTGTAGACAAGACAGATCCTGAAAATCCAGTAGTTACTGATGAAGTTGTATACATGACAGCTGATGAAGAGGATAACTACATCGTTGCTCAGGCTTCTGAACCATTAGATGAGAATAGCCATTTCATTAATAAGAATGTGGCTGGACGTCATCTTGATGAGACATCTGTATTCCCTAAGAGTACAGTTGACTTCATGGACGTATCTCCTCGTATGGTATTCTCAGTTGCTACATCGATGGTTCCATTCCTTCAGAACGACGATGCTAACCGTGCCCTCATGGGTTCTAACATGCAGCGTCAGGCGGTTCCACTTCTTAAGACAGACGCACCAGTAGTTGGTACTGGTATGGAATCTAAGGCTGCTGTTGACTCAGGAGTAACTATTGTAGCTAAGCATGATGGTACAGTAGAGTATTCATCAAGTACTAAGATCATTGTTAAATGTGATGATGGTACAAAGGATGAATATGATGTTATAAAGTTCTCTAGATCTAACCAGGGTAACTGCATGAATCAGAGACCTATCGTCTTCAAGGGCGACAGAGTTAAGAAGGGTGAGGTTATCGCCGATGGTGCTTCAACATCTAACGGTGAGCTTGCACTTGGTAAGAACCCACTTATCGGATTCATGACTTGGGAAGGTTACAACTACGAGGATGCTGTACTTCTTTCAGAGAATCTTGTTAAGGATGATGTATATACATCAGTTCATATAGAAGAATATGAGTCAGAAGCTAGAGATACAAAGCTTGGACCTGAGGAAATCACAAGAGATCTTGCTGGTCTTAGCCAGGATGCCCTTAAGAATCTGGATGAAAATGGTATCATCCGTATCGGCGCAGAAGTACGTGCGGGAGATATCCTTGTTGGTAAGGTTACACCTAAGGGTGAGACAGAGCTTACAGCTGAGGAAAAACTTCTTCGTGCTATCTTTGGTGAGAAGGCTAGAGAAGTAAGAGATTCTTCACTGAGAGTGCCACACGGTGCTTACGGTGTTGTAATGGATATAAAGATATTTACTAGAGAGAATGGCGATGAACTTAAGCCAGGCGTTACAAAGTCTGTAAGAGTATACATTGCACAGAAGAGAAAGATATCAGTTGGAGATAAGATGGCTGGTCGTCACGGTAACAAGGGTGTCGTTTCAAGAGTACTCCCTGTTGAGGATATGCCATTCCTTCCAAATGGTCGTCCACTTGATATCGTTCTTAACCCTCTCGGCGTTCCTTCCCGAATGAACATAGGACAGGTGCTTGAACTTCATCTTGGACTTGCTTCTGAGGTACTTGGATTCAAGGTATCTACTCCTATCTTCGATGGTGCTAAGGAGAAAGATATAGCTATGGAACTTAGAATGGCTAATGACTATGTCAATACAAGCTGGGAAGAGTTCGAAGCTAAGTATAAAGATTATGTTGATAAGGATGTTATGGATTATCTGTATGAGCATCGTGACCACAGAGAAGAGTGGAAGGGTGTTCCTATAGATGAGACAGGTAAGGTTCAGCTTAGAGATGGACGTACTGGAGAACCTATTCCAGCACCTGTTTCAGTCGGATTCATGCATTATCTGAAACTTCATCACCTTGTTGATGATAAGATCCATGCTCGTTCAACCGGTCCTTACTCACTTGTAACTCAGCAGCCACTTGGTGGTAAGGCTCAGTTCGGTGGTCAGAGATTCGGAGAGATGGAGGTTTGGGCTCTTGAGGCATATGGTGCTTCATCAACACTTCAGGAGATCCTTACTGTTAAGTCTGATGATATCATCGGACGTGTTAAGACTTACGAAGCTATTATCAAGGGTGAGAATATTCCTAACCCTGGAACACCAGAATCCTTCAAGGTACTCCTTAAGGAATTCCAGTCACTCGGACTTGATGTCAGAGTACTTGGTGAAGATGGTGGCGAGGTTGAACTTGGCGGTGCTGAGGATTACGACAAGAAGACATTCAAGATGATCGAAGGCGATACAAGCTATGAAGAGGATCTTGAGAGAGGCGGCTATAGAGCCGGTACTGAAGAAGAACTTGAGGATTATGATAGTTCATCAAGCGATTTCGGTGGCGGTCTTGACGATGATATAAATCCTATGGACGCTGGTGACTTCGGCGGCGATGATGGATTTGATGACTAAGGGAGGAAAAAGATAGATGGCAATGCGTATAGATACAGAGCAGGAAAAACCTATTTATTTTGACGCTATCAAGATTGGTCTTGCATCTCCTGAGAAGATCAGAGAATGGTCTTATGGTGAAGTTACAAAGCCTGAGACTATTAACTATAGAACCTGGAAGCCAGAGCAGGATGGTCTGTTCTGCGAGAGGATTTTTGGACCTACTAAGGACTGGGAATGTCACTGTGGTAAGTACAAGAAAGTTCGCTATAAGGGTATGGTCTGCGACAGATGTGGCGTTGAGATAACAAAGTCAAGTGTACGTCGTGAGCGTATGGGACATATCGAACTTGGTTGTCCTGTATCACATATCTGGTATTTTAAGGGTATCCCAAGCCGTATGGGACTTCTACTTGATCTTTCACCACGTGAACTTGAGAGAGTTCTTTACTTCTCAGCTTATATCGTAATAGATCCAGGTAATACTGATCTTCATGAGAAGCAGATTATCTCAGAGCAGGAGTATAGAACAAAGCAGCAGGAGTACGGTGTTGATTCCTTCAGAGTAGGAATGGGTGCCGAGGCTGTTAAGGAACTTCTTCAGAAGGTTGACCTTGAGAAGGAGTCAAAGGAACTCTTCGAAGAGTTTGAAACAGCTACAGCTCAGAAGAAAGCTAAGATTATAAAGAAACTGGACGTTGTAGAGTCATTTAGAAACTCAGGTAATAAGCCGGAGTGGATGATCCTTGATGTTGTTCCAGTTATCCCACCAGATCTGAGACCTATGGTTCAGCTGGACGGTGGTAGATTCGCTTCTTCAGATCTTAATGATCTTTACAGAAGAATACTTAACAGAAATAACCGTCTCAAGAAGCTTCTTGAGATTACAGCACCTGACATCATCGTTCGTAACGAGAAGAGAATGCTTCAGGAAGCTGTAGATTCACTTATAGATAATGGTCGTCATGGACGTGCTGTAACAGGTGGTCAGAGTGGTAGAACACTTAAGTCCCTTTCAGATATGCTTAAGGGTAAGCAGGGTAGATTCCGTCAGAACCTCCTTGGTAAGCGTGTTGACTACTCAGGACGAAGCGTTATCGTAGTAGGACCAGAACTTAAGATATATCAGTGTGGTCTTCCAAAGGAAATGGCTATCGAGCTTTTCAAGCCTTTCGTTATGAAGGAGCTTGTATCTAGAGGTAAGGCTGACAATATTAAGGCTGCTAAGAAGAAGGTTGAGAGACTTGAAACTGGCGTATGGGATATCTTAGAGGATGTAATCAAAGAACACCCAGTTATGCTGAACCGAGCTCCTACACTTCATAGACTTGGTATCCAGGCATTCGAGCCAATCCTTGTAGAAGGTAAGGCTATCAAACTTCACCCACTCGTATGTATGGCCTTCAATGCTGACTTCGATGGTGACCAGATGGCTGTCCATCTTCCACTTTCAGTTGAGGCTCAGGCAGAGTGTAGATTCCTTCTGCTCTCACCTAACAACCTCTTAAAGCCATCTGATGGTGGAGTTGTATCAGTTCCTTCACAGGATATGGTACTTGGTATCTACTATCTGACAATGGATAAGTTCAAGGAAGTTCCTTACGAAGAGTCTGAAATCGTTAAGGAATATCTTGAAGAGGATGAGGAAGCTAACCTTGCTGCTATCAAGAAGGATGCAGAAGAAGGTAAGGTTCATGCATTTGATAAGATTAGAGTTACAGTTATAAAGAAGAAGACAAAGGCTGATAAGAAGGAAGGTATTCCTTCAGAGTCATTCTTCAAGAATATCGTTTCTACAGTAGAAGATATGCTTGGACGTCATTTCTCAAATCTCAGCCGTGCACTTCTTGCATTTGATAATAAGGATATTACTCTTCAGCAGAAGATTTACATTAAGAGAACAGGTACTACAACAGATGGTCAGGAAGTAACAAACTTTGTTGCTACAACACTTGGTAGACTTATCTTTAATGAAATCATTCCACAGGATCTTGGTTTTGTTGATAGAAGTAATCCTGATACTGTAAATGAGCCTGAGATCAATAAGCTGGTTAAGAAGGGCGACCTGAAGAAGATGCTCAATAAGTGTATCAATATTCATGGTGCTACTAAGACAGCTGAAGTTCTTGATGAAGTTAAGGCTCTTGGATATAAGTATTCAACACTTAGTGGTATATCAGTTTCTATCGCAGATATGACTATCCCTGCTGATAAGAAGGAACTTCTTGACGGTGCTCAGAAGACTGTTGATGAGGTTAACTTCCAGTATGAAATGGGATTCCTTACAGAGAGAGAGCGTAAGCAGGCTGTTATCAGTGTATGGGAAGATGCAGATAAGCGTCTTACAAAGTCACTTCTTGATGGACTTGATAAGTATAACAACATTTACATGATGGCCGACTCTGGTGCCCGTGGTTCTGATCAGCAGATCAAGCAGCTGGCAGGTATGCGTGGTCTGATGGCTAATACACGAGGTGAGACAATCGAGCTCCCTATTAAGTCAAACTTCCGTGAAGGTCTTGACGTACTGGAGTACTTTATCTCAGCTCACGGTGCTCGTAAGGGTCTGTCTGATACAGCTCTTCGTACAGCCGATTCAGGATACCTTACAAGACGTCTTGTTGATGTATCACAGGATATCATCATCAGAGATACAGATTGTTGTCCTGATCAGAAGGATGAAAAGCCAGGTATCTATGTATCAGAGTTCGTTGAGGGCGAGAGAGTTACTGAGAGCTTTGAAGATCGTATCAGAGGTAGATATGCAGCTGAGAGCGTCTTCGATGCTAACGGTGAAATGATAGTTAAGATCAACCATATGATTACTCCTGCAAGAGCAGAGAGAATTATCAAGTATGGTGTTCAAAGTGATACAAAAGAACCATTTACTAATCCAGAAACTGGAGAAGTAAGACATAATGCTAAGCTTAAGATTAGATCAGTTCTTACATGTAAGAGCCACCTTGGTATCTGTGCTAAATGTTATGGTATGAACCTTGCAACTGGTCAGCCTGTACAGGTTGGTGAGGCAGTTGGTATCATAGCAGCTCAGTCAATCGGTGAGCCTGGTACACAGCTTACTATGAGAACTTTCCACTCAGGTGGTGTTGCCGGTGGTGATATCACTCAGGGTCTTCCTAGAGTAGAGGAAATCTTTGAGGCTCGTAAGCCAAAGGGACTTGCTATTATCTCTGACTTTGGTGGTAAGGTTGAGCTTAGAATTACAGAGAACTCTCGTAAGAGAGAAGCAGTGGTTAAGAATGAAGAGACTGGTGAGACAAAGACTTACCTTATCCCATTTGGTTCACAGCTTAAGGTAGTTGACGGTCAGGAAATCGAAGCCGGTGATGAACTTACAGAAGGACCACTTAACCCACATGATATCCTTAAGATTAAGGGTGTTGAAGCTGTACAGAACTATATCCTTCGTGAAGTACAGAAGGTTTATAGCTTACAGGGTGTTGAGATCAACGATAAGCACATTGAGATTATTGTTCGTCAGATGCTCAAGAAGACACGTATCGAGGAGTCTGGAGATTCAGAATATCTTCCAGGTACACTTGCAGATGTTCTTGAAGTAGATGAGATGAATGAAATCTTCGAGGCTGAAGATATGAAACCTATAGTATCATCACGCATACTTCTCGGTATCACTAAGGCTTCACTTGCTACAAACTCATTCCTTTCAGCTGCATCATTCCAGGAGACAACAAAGGTTCTTACTGGTGCTGCTATCAAGGGTAAGATCGATCCACTTATCGGTCTTAAGGAGAACGTACTTATCGGTAAGCTTATTCCTGCAGGTACAGGTATGAAGAGATACAGACAGGTTAAGCTCGATACTGATTACAGCAGAGATATTGATGCTGATGATGAAGATATTGAGACAATGCTTGTATCTGATGAAATACTTAAGGCTGCAGACGATGCAGTAGCTGATGAGATTGATTCTTCAGAGGAAGAGTAATTGTAAGACTGTAAAATGATAAATAATCATTGACATAGTTTTATAGAATATGTATAATAATTGGGCGTGCGCTGAAAAGGCACGCCCTTTGTTATGCTATAAATGGCATACTTGTTTATAATAAATGTAAGGAGGTGAAAACAGAATGCCAACATTTAACCAGTTAGTAAGAAAGGGTAGACAGGCTGCAGTTAAGAAGTCTACTGCTCCTGCTCTTCAGAGAAGCTTTAACTCACTGAAGAAGAAGCCAACTAACGCTAGCTCTCCACAGAAGAGAGGCGTTTGTACAGCTGTTAAGACAGCAACCCCTAAGAAGCCTAACTCAGCTATGCGTAAGATAGCCAGAGTTCGTCTTTCTAACGGAATGGAAGTAACAAGCTATATTCCAGGTGAAGGTCATAACCTTCAGGAGCACAGCGTTGTTCTCGTTCGTGGTGGAAGAGTAAAGGACCTTCCAGGTACAAGATATCACATTATCCGTGGTACACTTGATACTGCTGGAGTTGCTAAGAGACGTCAGGCACGTTCTAAGTACGGTGCTAAGCGTCCTAAGGATGCTAAGTAAGTAGTAATTCACTACTAAGTATCTAAGCTAACAAACTAGTGCTGGTTTTTAGATAGGCATTGTTTTCATCATATTAGATATATTCTTATATGTATGTTTCCTTTGCCAAAGTAATAACCGCACGACACACGTAAAGAGTTACTATTATTTAGTAACTATGATGTGTTACTAAATCGGTAACTGAAATATCGTGAGTACCGAAGAATTAATTATATTATTAAGGAGGGAAGAACCGTGCCACGTAAAGGACATATAGCAAAAAGAGATGTACTTGCTGATCCAATTTACAATAACAAGGTTGTTACTCGTCTTATCAATAACATCATGTTAGATGGTAAGAAGGGTGTAGCTGAGAAGATTGTATACGGTGCTTTTGACCAGATCAAAGAGCAGACTGGCAAGGACCCAATCGAGGTCTTTGAGGCAGCTATGAATAATGTTATGCCACAGCTCGAGGTTAAGGCTAGACGTATCGGCGGTGCTACTTATCAGGTACCTATTGAAGTTAGACCTGACAGAAGACAGGCTCTTGGACTTCGTTGGATTACATTTTTCTCACGTAAGAGAACTGAGAAGACAATGAAGGAAAGACTTGCTCTTGAGCTTATAGATGCATCTAACAACACAGGTGCAGCTGTAAAGCGTAAGGAAGAAATGCACAGAATGGCAGAGGCTAACAAGGCATTTGCTCATTACCGTTTCTAATCATAGAAACTTTTGTTATGCATATTGAAAAATATGCGAGATTTATTAAAGGAGGAAACAGTCTTGGCTGGAAGAGAATATCCATTAGAGAGAACAAGAAATATCGGTATCATGGCACACATCGATGCTGGTAAGACTACTCTTACAGAGAGAATTCTTTATTATACAGGCGTTAACTACAAGATTGGTGAGACCTACGAAGGTACTGCTACCATGGACTGGATGGAGCAGGAGCAGGAGAGAGGTATCACTATTACATCTGCAGCTACTACATGCCACTGGACAGTTCAGGAAAACTGTAAGCCAAAGCCAGGTGCTCTTGAGCATCGTATCAATATCATTGATACTCCTGGACACGTTGACTTTACAGTTGAGGTTGAGCGTTCACTTCGTGTACTTGACGGCGCAGTTGGTGTATTTGATGCAAAGGGTGGTGTTGAGCCTCAGTCAGAGAACGTATGGCGTCAGGCAGATACATACCACGTACCACGTATGGCTTTCGTAAACAAGATGGATATCCTTGGTGCAAACTTCTACAATACTGTAGATGAGATCAGGGAGCGTCTTGGTAAGAAGCCTGTAGTTATTAATATTCCTATTGGTAAGGAAGATTATTTCGAGGGAATCATCGACCTCTTTGAGATGAAGGCTTACATCTATAATGATGATAAGGGCGAGGATATCTCAATCGTTGATATTCCAGATGATTATAAGGAAATCGCTGACAAATGGCACACAGAGCTCGTTGAGACATGCTGTGAGCTTGATGATGATCTGATGATGGCTTACCTTGAGGGTGAGACACCTTCAATTGATGAGATGAAGGCTGCACTTCGTGCTGCTACATGTGCACCAATTACAGATCCTGCTGGCGAGAAGGAAAGAGTTGTTCCTGTATGTTGTGGTTCTGCACATCAGAACAAGGGTATCCAGAAGATGATCGATGCTGTTATCGAGTTCATGCCTTCACCAATTGATATCCCAGAGATTAAAGGAACAGATCTTCAGGGTAACGAGATTACAAAGAAGTCTTCAGATGATGAACCTTTCTCAGCTCTTGCATTTAAGATTGCTGCTGACCCATTCGTTGGTAAGCTTGCATTCATCAGAGTATATTCAGGAACACTTTCAAAGGGTTCTTATGTACTTAATGCTACAAAGAATAAGAAAGAGCGTGTTGGACGTATCGTTCAGATGCACGCTAACAACCGTCAGGATATCGAAAAGGTTTACTCAGGAGATATCGCTGCAGTAGTTGGACTTAAGAATACTACAACAGGTGATACAATCTGCGACGAGCAGCACCCAGTAATCCTTGAGTCTATGGAGTTCCCAGATCCTGTTATCGAGCTCGCTATCGAGCCTAAGACAAAGGATGGACAGGATAAGCTTGTTGATGCACTTGCTAAGCTTGCTGAAGAGGATCCTACATTTAAGACACATACAAACACTGAGACAGGTCAGACAATCATCGCCGGAATGGGCGAGCTACACCTTGAGATTATCGTAGATAGACTTCTTCGTGAGTTTAAGGTAGAGGCAAATGTTGGTGCTCCTCAGGTTTCATACAAGGAGACATTTACAACACCTGTTGATGTTGATTCTAAGTACGTTAAGCAGTCCGGTGGTCGTGGACAGTACGGACATTGTAAGGTTAAGTTCACACCTATGGATCCTAACGGTGAAGAGCAGTTCAAGTTCTCTTCAACTGTAGTTGGTGGTAACATTCCTAAGGAATATATCCCATCTATCGGTGAAGGTATCGAGGAAGCTGCTCAGGCTGGTATCCTTGGCGGATATCCAGTACTTGGTGTTGAGGCTGAAGTATATGATGGTTCATATCATGAAGTCGATTCATCAGAAATGGCATTCCACATCGCTGGTTCTATGGCATTCAAGGATGCTATGAAGAAGGGTAATCCTGTACTTCTTGAGCCAGTTATGAAGGTTGAAGTAACTATGCCTGCTGATTACATGGGCGATGTTATCGGTGACCTTAACTCAAGACGTGGACGTGTTGAAGGTATGGAGGATGTTGGTAACGGTAAGCTTGTTAAGGCTTATGTACCACTTGCAGAAATGTTCGGTTATTCAACTGACCTTCGTTCTAGAACACAGGGTCGTGGAAACTACTCAATGTTCTTCGATAGATATGAGCAGTGTCCAAAGAGTGTTCAGGAAAAAGTACTTTCACAGAAGGCTTAATTTTTACTGAATTAACCTATAAATATACTTGAAATATTGCTAACTATTTAGTAAAATCAATTTTAGTGCTGTGGTCGGGAGAGATCCGGTCCCGGTCACGAATACATAAATGCCGTTTAAAGGTTAAAAAAGAAAATCATTTAGGAGGATTTTGAAATGGCAAAGGCTAAGTTTGAAAGAAACAAACCACATGTTAACATTGGAACTATCGGTCACGTTGACCATGGTAAGACAACACTTACAGCAGCAATCACAAAAGTACTTTCAGAGAGAGTTGCTGGTAACGCTGCAGTAGATTTTGCAAATATTGATAAGGCTCCAGAAGAGAGAGAGCGTGGTATCACAATCTCAACAGCTCACGTAGAGTATGAGACAGAGAAGCGTCACTATGCACACGTTGACTGCCCAGGACATGCTGACTATGTAAAGAACATGATCACTGGTGCTGCTCAGATGGATGGTGCTATCCTCGTTGTTGCAGCTACTGACGGTGTTATGGCTCAGACAAGAGAGCATATCCTTCTTGCTCGTCAGGTTAACGTTCCATATATCATCGTATTCCTTAACAAGTGCGATATGGTTGATGATGATGAGCTTATCGAGCTTGTAGAGATGGAAGTTACAGAAGCTCTTGAAGAGTATGGATTCGAAGGATGCCCAATCATCAAGGGTTCAGCTCTTAAGGCTCTTGAAGGCGATGCTGCTTGGGGCGACAAGATCATGGAGCTTATGGATACAGTTGATTCTTATATCCCAACTCCAGAGCGTGATACAGATAAGCCATTCCTTATGCCAGTTGAGGACGTATTCACAATCACAGGTCGTGGTACTGTTGCAACAGGTAGAGTAGAGAGAGGTACACTTCACCTTAATGATCCACTTGAGATCCTTGGTATCAAGGACGAGACACTTAATACAGTTGTTACTGGTATTGAGATGTTCCGTAAGCTTCTTGATGAGGCTCAGGCTGGTGATAACATCGGAGCACTTCTTCGTGGTATCAACAGAGATCAGATCGAAAAGGGACAGGTTCTTGCTAAGCCAGGTACTGTAACATGTCATAAGAAGTTTACAGCTCAGGTTTACGTTCTTACAAAGGACGAGGGTGGACGTCATACTCCATTCTTCAACAACTATCGTCCACAGTTCTACTTCAGAACAACAGACGTTACTGGTGTCTGCAATCTTCCAGCAGGTACAGAGATGTGCATGCCTGGTGATAACGTAGAGATGACAATCGAGCTCATTCATCCAGTAGCTATGGAGCAGGGACTTCGTTTCGCTATCCGTGAGGGTGGTAGAACAGTTGGTTCAGGTTCTGTTGTATCTATCATTGAGTAATTATTATTAAATGATATATTAGGCCAGCAACTTTCGGGTTGCTGGTCTTTTTTTCTTTTATTTCATTATTGACAGTAGTTTCTATTTAGCTCATAGAGTAAATTAGAAAGGTTTTCTTTACTGTATTTGTTGCTTTATTGATTGATTCCAATGTGATAATATAATGCGTATATATAGCTTTTTGGTATGTCATAACTTATTTTGACTGAGAGGTATGATACTAAGGAGGAACTATGAAGGTTATTTGTAAATGTTGTCATAAGGCATTTGATTACGATATGTATATGGGCCTCTGTCCTAAGTGCGGAAGAGTTTATCGTAGGGGCAAGGGACATTATTCTATCGTAGAGAAGGATATGTTGGGTGATTTCCATGTTCATGTTGATGAAGGTGGTCTAAACCGAGGAATACAAGGTGTTGTATATAATCAGGGAACTGTATCTGAAAAGCAGATTCTTAATTCTACGAGTAAAGCAACCGTGAATAAAGAGATAGACGCTGCTCCTGCAAATGTAGCAGCAAGTAGCCCCGTAACAGCTACATCCTCAAATCAGGTGATGACTCGCGAGCAGTTTAAAGCGGCCTATATGTCTGGTGGTTCTTCTCAGGCAATAAATGCTATAAAGACTCAGGCGTCTCTTGGCAATCAGTATTATAGTGCAAATCACGGTACAAGGATGAATCAAGGCGTCAATAATTCAAAAAATAGTGGTGCTGGTATTGCATTACTTATAATTGTAATATTTATGATTTTCGGTTTTCTTATGGGTTTTTTGGATTAGAAATCTGTACTCTAAATGTTATAAAAAAAGCAAATAAAAAATAAGAACGATAATTTCTTCATTTTTGTTAAAAATTCTTCTTGCCAGTATGTTAGATTAAGAGTATAATTTCGAACAATAACATTCAAATGGAAAGTAAAAGGAGGAAAATCATGGCAACTTATATCAATGAACCATCTCACACATTTAACGAATATTTACTTATTCCAGGTTACTCATCAAGTGAGTGTATTCCTGATAATGTAAGTCTTAAGACTCCACTTGTTAAGTTTAAAGATGGTGAAGAACCTGCAATTCAGATGACAATACCTATGGTGTCTGCAATAATGCAGTCAGTATCTGGTGACAGACTTGCAATCGCATTAGCAAAATCCGGTGGTGTATCATTTATCTATGGTTCACAGTCTATTGAAGATGAGGCTGCTATGGTTGCCAAGGTTAAGGGATATAAGGCTGGTTTCGTAAAGAGCGATTCTAACGTTAGCCCTGAGGCTACTCTTGGAGATATACTTGAGCTTAAAGAGAAGAAGGGTCATTCAACTGTTGCTGTTACAGAAGATGGAACGGCAGAAGGAAAGCTTGTTGGTATCGTATCTAGTCGTGACTACAGAATAACACGTATGGAGAAGGACCTTAAGGTTAAGGAGTTCATGACTCCACTTGAGAAGCTTATCTATGCAAAGGATGGCTGCACTATATCTGAAGCAAATGATATCATTTGGGATAATAAACTTAACTCACTTCCTATCATTGATGATGAGGGAAGACTTGTATCATTTGTATTCCGTAAGGACTATGATGAGCATAAGAAGAATCCTGGTGAGCTTCTTGATTCTCAGAAGAGATATATCGTAGGTGCAGGTATTAATACTAGAGACTTTGCTGAGAGAGTTCCAGCGCTTATTGAGGCTGGTGCAGATGTTCTCTGTATCGATTCATCAGAGGGATTCTCAGCATGGCAGGAAATCACTCTTAAGTGGATTAGAGATAACTACGGCGATACTGTAAAGGTTGGTGCCGGAAATGTTGTAGATAGAGAAGGATTTAGATTCCTTGCTGAATGTGGTGCTGACTTTATAAAGGTTGGTATCGGTGGTGGTTCTATATGTATCACTAGAGAGACTAAGGGTATAGGACGTGGTCAGGCTACTGCACTTATCGAAGTATGCCAGGCTCGTGATGAGTATTTCAAGGAGACAGGTATATACATTCCTGTATGTTCTGATGGTGGTATCGTATATGATCATCATATTACACTTGCACTTGCTATGGGTGCTGATTTCGTAATGCTTGGTCGTTACTTTGCTAGATTTGATGAGAGCCCAACAGAGAAGCTTCTCGTAAATGGTAACTATGTTAAGGAGTACTGGGGCGAAGGAAGCAACCGTGCTCGTAACTGGCAGAGATATGATCTTGGTGGTGATAAGAAGCTTCACTTTGAAGAGGGTGTTGATTCTTATGTTCCATATGCTGGACCACTTAAGGATAACGTTGATAGATCACTTAGCAAAGTTAAGTCTACTATGTGTAACTGTGGTGCTCTTACTATTAAGGAGTTCCAGGAGAAAGCAAAGCTTACACTTGTATCAGCTACAAGTATCGTAGAGGGTGGAGCTCATGATGTAATCCGTAAGGAGAGCGGTCCACGTACTGCTGAGTAATATATAAAGGTTTTAGACCATTAAAAAAGCACCGTTAAAGGTGCTTTTTTAATGTGATGATATTTGAAATGAATACTATATCATATTAGTTCTTATTCGTGACGCTGTATCCAGTCAAGAATATCATTATATACTTCCTGCTTTCCAGGTTCATTTAGAATCTCATGTCGCATATCTGGATAGAGCTTACATTCTACATCTGTAATACCAGCTTTTACATAACGCTGATATACTTCTTTAACTGCTTTTCCAAGATTTCCAACGGGATCACCTTCACCCGATGTGAGAAGGATAGGAAGTTCCTTTGGAATCATATCTATATTACGCTTCTGGTTATCGAAGAGAACTGTGCTGAGAAGAGCTTCGAATCCACTAGTTGTGAAGAGGAAGTTACATCTAGGATCTGAGTAGTAAGCCTTCATTATCTCAGGATCGCTGCATACCCAGCTATTTTCAACATCTGTTCTAGTAAGATCATACTGCTTATAAGCATTGCTGTATGTAAGATTCTGAATCTTCTCGCTTCTATATCTCCAGCCCTTTGCTTTGGCAGTTGCACGTACAAGCATAAGACCACTTCTTACAACCATGTCGCTTTCCTGACCGGTTCCTATGATGATGGCTCCTTTAAGTCCTGCACCCTTATGTGTAAGGTATCTGCGTAGAAGATAGGACCCCATGCTATGACCTGCTATATAGTAAGGAAGTTCTTTATATTCTCTCTGAACTTCGGTACGTAGTCTATGTATATCTCTAATAAGATGTCTTGCAGGACAGTCTTCAGAAATATATCCCCAATCCTCTATGCTTCGGATTGACTGACCGTGTCCAAGATGATCATGTCCAACTACGAGATATCCATTAGATGCAAGAAATCTTGCGAAGTCATCATACCTCTCAATATATTCAACCATACCATGAATTAACTGAACGACAGCTTTAGGTGATCCTTGAGGAATCCACTTGACGGCATGGATGGTTGTCTTCTCGTCAGAAGAACTAAAGGTAAAGTTCTTCTTGATAATTGTACTCTCCATATTATACCCCTCGTATATCTATATAGTTTTATATCATTTATATTAAATGTCTCATACACTTGTAGTAACCCTTAGACTCCTATTGTATCATATGCCAATAGGATTAACAAATCAGTTTTTTAAAGAAACTTGATTTCTTTTGGTGCTATTGTTAAGATTGAAACAGTGTATTACTAGATTAAGGAAAGAATAGGATAAATGGATATGGTATATATCATAATGTGCCTGTCAGTTATAGTTCAGGCTTTTATAGGATATGAGACTGGAAATCTTGTATCAGATGCGCTTTCCTATAGTTCCTCTAGAGGACGAGCTCTAGGAGAAGCATTTGTGGTACTTATCTTAGTAGTGGTAAGATTTCTTCTGGATAGATGGCTTATTCTAGGACGTAAGAAGAAAAATGGGGCTTTCTCTCCGATAATTCTCGATATAGCTGCATTTGTACTTGGAACATTTACTTCGCTTATAACCTTGGAAATGTATGCGACTAAGACAGTGTCGGTGACTTTTGCTGTTATGATGCTGGTAGTCTTTCTATCGGTGTTATATGAGAAGGATATTTATATGCAGCCAGGAGAAGCTTCTTTGGAGGAGGATCCATATCTGTTAGATGATCTAGAAGAAGATGATGATATAATCCTCGAGGAAGTAGTTAAGACTGAAGAAAATGAGGCAGAGGAAGAGTCTGAGGAAGATGACCTGTTAATCGTTAACTGGACTGAAGAATCATCAAATGATTCAAGTGACAAGGCTCAAGTCGTAGGTAAAGAAACTGGCTTTGAGGCGAGCGAAGAGGATGATGAAGAAGCAGAAGCAGTTATTCAGGATTCTGGTATTCGGATTGTTGTGGCTGAAGCTGTAAGACTCCTGGCAAATGTTTCTTCTGTAGCCGTAGGTTCTCTGATCTTGGTGGATATAGTAGCTGAGAAGTATAGTCCTTTATATTATCTGATGATAGGACTTGTAGCTGTCCTTGCGGTGATTCTGAGGGCTGTAACGAGAGGACTGGATACACTTATTAAGTCACCAAGCAAGAAGGCTCATTTTATAGGATACTCGGTAACGGTTCTAATGTTTACTATACTTCTTTGTACCAGATCGATTCTAGTAGGCCTTGTATATCTTCTGGGTTCTTATCTTGTGAAACTGATAATCCCGATGGCTATGAATTATTGGGGGACAGGAGGACAGGAGGCAGTAAAGCAGAAGATAGATATTCTGTCCAGACTAGTTACGAGAGTCTTTGCTATCATTTTACTTATGCTCGGAGTGTGGCTGCTTAGTTATGGAGCTATATGGGAGATAGATTTTATGATAATCATTTCGGTAGCTATTGGTACCGGAGAATTACTTATGAGACAGAATAAAGTATAAAAAACAAGCGTCATGAAAGTATGAATATGACTTTCATGACGCTTTCTGTTTTAATAACCCCGGAAATAATCTTACTTTGCTAAATCTTCGCGAATCTCTGCAACTAATTCCTGACTAAATGGAGTCTCTTTAAGTTTGTTCCAAACAGTCTTTGCTTTATCAACAATGTCAGCCGGTAGAAGATCTTCGTTGTCTTTATAAGCACCGTAACCGCGATACTTATCTGTAAACTGAGCGACTTCCTGAGCATCTCTGGTAACCCAGACCTTCATAGTAGGTTCGCCCTCGTGGAAATTGTTACGTGGACGGAGCTCGATAGTCCATTCTCCATCCTTAAATAAGATGTTTTCAACGTTTCCCATATCTTAAAACCCCCTTTATTAAATTAGTAGTAATTAGTTACAATCACGTACTTATACTATAATAAATTATACAGTTTATTTCAAGGAAGATTTGGACTAAAAACCATGTTTACAAAATAGTTTTCATGAATATTCATGATTTTTAAAAAACAGGGTTGACATGAACAAAACGTAAGAGTATAATCCGTTCTTGTACTGGCGAAAATTATCATTTCGTGAACAAGAACGGGTTTTAAATTGTGAACAATTTACTTAAATGGAGAGAATAAAATGAAATTATCCATTATCGATAAGGATATTCTTCTTACATTATCTAAATATGGTTATTCTAATCAAAGAACACTTATGGACCAGAGCGGTTATTCCATAGGTTCAGTTAATAAATCGATATCTGAACTTACCTCCGAGAAGATGCTTGATAGTTCTATGAAGCTTACAAAGAAAGCAAAGAACTTCATTAAGGATTACAGTCCTAAGAATGCAATAATTCTCGCAGCTGGTTACGGAATGAGAATGGTGCCTATTAATACTGAGACACCTAAGGGGCTTCTTAAGGTAGATGGAGTACCTATCATCGAGAGAACCATAGAGCAGCTTCACGAGGTTGGAGTTACAGATATAACGATGGTCGTTGGTTTCATGATGGAGGCTTATGACTACCTTGTAGATAAGTATGATATCAAAATGATATATAACAATGACTATGCTTCTAAGAATAATCTACATAGTCTTGCTATGGCTGCAGGTAGAATTGATAAAACATATATTGTTCCTTCAGATATCTGGAGCGAGGAGAATCCATTTAACCGAGAAGAAGCTTATTCCTGGTATATGGTTAGTGACATACTCGATGAGGACAGCTGGATCAGAGTTAATAGAAAGTCTGAGCTGGTGCGAGTAGTTGATGAAAGTAAGAGAGATGACCTCGACAAGATAGGTAATAGAATGATCGGTATCTCTTATGTATGTAACGGCGAGGCAGAGATTCTTCGAGATAAACTTACTGAGATGGATAAGAATCCTATAAATGATGAACGCTTCTGGGAAGATGCTGCATTTGCAAAGGATCGTATGTTCCTGAATGCGAGAGTTGTGTCTCATGCTAAGACAACAGAGATAAATACCTATGAGCAGCTTCGTGAGCTGGATTCTGAAAGCAGGAATCTTGAAAATGATGCGATAGGAGTTGCAGCTAAGGAGCTGGGAGTTAAGCTCCAGGATATCAAGAATATAACAGTTCTTAAAAAGGGTATGACAAATCGTTCATTCCTCTTCAGCTGTGGTGATGATAAATATATCATGAGAATCCCTGGTGAGGGAACTCAGCAGTTAATAGATAGAGATATGGAAGCTGAAGTATATGCAGCTATCGCAGGTAAGGGTGTATGCGATGATAATGTATATCTGAATCCTAAGAATGGATATAAGATAACGAAGTTCATCGATAACTCAAGAAACTGTGATCCATCTGATCAGAAGGATCTCGATATGTGTATGGAAAAGCTTAGAGGCTTCCATGATATGCACCTTAAGGTATCTCATACATTTGATATCTTTGCACATATTGAATATTATGAGTCACTTTGGAACGGAGCAAGTTCAGTATATTGTGACTACGCAGATACAAAGAAAAATGTCTTATCACTTCGTGATTATATTGAAGGACAGGATAAAGATATAACACTTGCACATATTGATGCTGTTCCTGATAACTTCATGATAATAGAGAAGGATGGAGAGACAAGAATACAGCTTATCGACTGGGAATATGCAGGAATGCAGGATAGATATGTTGATCTAGCTATGTTTTCAATCTATTCCCTCTATGAGAAAGATGAGATAGATAATCTGATCGATACTTACTTTAAGGTTGGTGGCGAGAAGACAGATGAGAGTATTCGTTCAAGAATCTATGCATATATATCAATGTGTGGACTTCTTTGGAGTAACTGGTGTGAATACAAGAGAGGACTAGGAGTAGACTTCGGTGAGTATTCACTTAGACAGTATAGATATGCAAAAGACTTCTATAAGCTTTTTATAGAACGTACTAAGTAGTAAAAAGATACTAACAGACAGGAAGATATTGATTATGTATACAGCAAAACATGCAATTATTATGGCGGCCGGAAAAGGCGAGAGATTACATCCCGTTACACTGGATACTCCTAAGCCACTTGTAAAGGTAAATGGAGTAAGGATGATAGAGACTAGCATTGAAGCTCTTCATGCAAATGGGATATATGATATTCACATAGTTACAGGATATAAGAGTGAGCAGTTTTCAGTGCTTAAGGAAAAGTATCCAGAGATTCATTTTATATATAATCAGTATTACGCAGATTACAACAATATATCTTCTATGTATGTAGCTAGAGATACTCTGACACTTGGCGATTGCATAATACTTGATGGTGACCTGGTTATCAGTAATCCAGAGATTCTTAGTCCAGAGTTTGAAAGAACTGGATACAACGGTATCTGGACTGAGGAAGACACAGTAGAGTGGCTTATGCAGATAGATGAGACAGGAACTATGACATCTTGTAGTAGAACAGGTGGTAATAGAGGATGGATTCTTCTAGGTATATCCAGATGGACTGCCGAGGATGCACTCAAGCTGAAGAAGTACGTTGAGTATGAGTTTGAGGAGGCTCAGAATAGACAGCTTTACTGGGATGATGTGGCTATCTTCCAGCATTTCGATAAGTTTTCATTTGGTTATAGAGAAATGAAGAGAAGTGATGTGGTTGAGATTGATGATTACAGTGATCTCGTAGTAATCGATTCATCATATGTAGGCTATCAGCCTAAATCAGTTTAGTACATAATGAGCTTTCAAAAGCTTAGTGTAATACAAAGGAGAGTAGAAAGATGAGTAACGAAAAGAACTCAAAGACGAAAGAGAAAGATATCATGAAGACAGTAAAAGGTGGTCGCCGTATAGATCCGACAACAACTATTGCACCACTTGTAGTACTGATAGCACTTTGTGCAATCTTTGTTATCAATCCAGAAGGATCAACAAATGTTCTATCAACTATCAGAGGATTTCTTGGTACACAGCTTGGTCTGTATTATCTGGTTGTAGCTCTTGGTATATTCCTTGTATCCCTTTATATAGCTTTTTCTGATCTTGGTAAGGTTAGACTTGGTGGTAAGGATGAGAAGCCAAAGTATGGATTCTTCTCATGGGGAGCAATGGTTTTCTGTTGCGGACTTGCAGCTGATATTCTGTTCTATTCATTTTGTGAATGGATTTACTACGCTGAAGAGCCTAGAGTAGCTGAGATGGGTCGCATTGAGGACTGGGCAAATGCAATTCCTCTATATCACTGGGGACCAATCGTTTGGTCATTCTATGCAGTACTTGCAGCTTGCTTCGGATTTATGATTCACGTTAGAGGTAGTAAGAAGCAGAAGTATAGTGAGGCTTGTCGTCCAATCCTTGGAAAGCATACAGATGGTATTCCGGGAAAGATTATCGATATTCTAGCTATCGTCGCTCTTATAGCTGGTACAGCAACAACATTTAGTGTAGCTACTCCACTTCTTGGTAGTGCGCTTACAACTCTTTTCGGTATTCCATATACAAAGTGGGTTACAATCGCTATCCTGCTTGTAACATGTGCAACATATACAACATCAGTTATGATTGGTATGAAGGGTGTAAATAACCTGTCAAAGATATGTATGATCCTCTTCGGAACACTTCTTATCTTCGTACTTGTATTCAGTGGTAAGGCAGTATACATCCTTGAGAATGGTTTCTCATCACTTGGACTTGTTGTACAGAACTTCCCAGTTCTCAGTACATATACAGATGCACTTAGAGAGAACGGATTTGCACAGAACTGGACAATGTATTACTGGGCTTACTGGTTAGTATGGTGCGTAGCTGCTCCATTCTTCATGGGTAATATCTCAAGAGGACGTACAGTTAAGCAGGTAATTCTTGGAACTTATGTGTTCGGACTTTTCTCAACACTTATTTCATTTATCATCCTTGGTAACTATGGACTTGGACTTCAGGTAAATGGAGAATTTGATGCAATCGCTATGTATGAAGCTAACGGTTATGATCTCTATGCAGTTATTATCGAGATCATCAAGACACTTCCTTGCTATCAGTTCGTACTTGTTATACTGATCTTGTCAATGATTGCATTCTATGCTACATCATTTGACTCTATCACACTTGTTGCTTCATCATATTCATACAAGAACATGAGAGGTGATGAGATGGCTTCAAAGAAAATGAAGCTTTTCTGGGCTATGCTCCTGATACTTCTTCCTATTGCTCTTATCTTCAGTGAGAGTAGTATGAATAATATTCAGTCAGTATCTATCATAGCTGCATTCCCAGTAGGTATGGTTATCATTCTTATCATAGCAAGTTTCATCAAGGATGCGCGTAAGTATATTGATAATAATGAATCACCTGCTGATTTCTTTGAAGAGACAGAAATCGATGAAAATGAACTTGATATGTCAGAGAGAGAACTGAAGGTCAAGAAGAAGGCAGATTAAAGAACTAAATATATTCAAAGATTAAGGTTGGCATCCCCCTTTACTAAAAATATGGGGGATGCCATTTTGTTAGTCTTTCGTTGCTTTATTGTGATATATGGTGGTATAATATCCCTGTTTTGGGAAGAAAGAACATTTCTTAAGAGGTATCTCATGACAGAAAAAGAACAAAGAATTGTAGATAAAATACATGACAAAGAGTTTGAAATGTTATGTAAACTAGATGAGGTTTGCAGAAAGTATAACATAACATACTATCTGGAAGCTGGAACACTTATTGGAGCAGTACGTCATCATGACTTCGTACCTTGGGATGATGACATTGATATCTATTTCAAGAGAAAGGATTTCGAGAAGTTTCTTCTGCATTCTGATGATCTCGCTCCATACTTTATTAATGTTCCAAAGCCGGAAGATGGATATTTCTGGGACTTCACTGCAAGAGTTATTAATCCAAATGTTACTCTTAAGAAGGATGGAAGAGAAGCAAGGTTCTATAATCATACGAACTGTCAGCACCTCTTTATAGATCTTTTTGTTATGGATAGTCATCCTGGTGGTCTTAAGGGAAAGCTTCAGAAGTTAGAACTGATTCTCATATACATCTTATCAATGAGTAGAAGATATAAGATGAAGTTTGATGCTCCTTCGAATCCTATAGTTCGTTTTGGAATGTTCGCTCTTAGTCGTATGGGAAAGCTTATGTCATTTAAATGGCTCTTCAAGAGATATGATAAAGTATCCCGTAAATATAATGGAAGAGGTAATTCCTGCGAGTATTATCTGCTTACAAATGCAGCTGCAACATTTATTCCTAGCAGTGTCTATAGGAAGGAATGGTATAAGACCAGAACTGAGCTGCCTGTCAGAGATAAGAAGTTCTATGTTCCAGGTAATTACAAGGAATCTCTTAGAAATTATTATGGAGATTTTATGCAGCTTCCTCCAGAGGAGGATCGATTCCCAGATCATATTAAGTCTATAAATGAAGTTATAATCGATGGAGTCCCAGCTAAGGATTTATAGATTCTTCTAGGGACTTTCCGCGAAAAATATATGCCAAATGGGAGGTTTTTATGGCAAAGAAGATATATTTTCAAGAAGAGATAGAGACAATGCCTGTTGAGAAGCTTAAGGCACTTCAGGAAGAGAAGTTCTTAAAGCAGGTAAAGTATGTATATGACAACAATGAATACTACCGTAATCTGATGGATGAGAAGGGCGTAACACCAGATGATATAAAGTGCATGGAGGATATATCAAAGCTTCCATTTCTTACAAAGAGTGATCTTAGAGAGGCTTACCCTTATGGACTGCTTTGCCGTCCTGTAAAGGATTGTGTTCGTATTCATTCAACTAGTGGAACAACTGGAAGACGTGTAGTAGCATTTTATACTCAGAATGATATAGATCTCTGGGCAGAGTGCTGTGCCAGAGCCATAGTAGCAGCTGGTGGAACCAAGAAGGATGTTGTTCAGGTTGCATATGGATATGGACTTTTCACAGGTGGTGCAGGTCTTCATGATGGTTCGCACAAGGTTGGATGTCTTACAATACCTATGTCATCAGGTAATACAGAGAGACAGATTCAGTTCATGAAGGATCTTAATTCAACAATTCTTTGCTGTACACCATCATATGCCGCATATATTGGTGAGAAGCTTCATGAGATGGGTATGACAGCTGATGATATCAATCTTAAGGCTGGTATCTTCGGAGCAGAGCCTTGGACAGAGGAGATGAGACAGAGCATAGAGCAGGCACTTGGAATTAAGGCTTATGATATCTATGGTCTTACAGAGATAAGTGGACCAGGCGTTTCCTTTGAATGTGAAGCTCAGACAGGTATGCACATCAACGAGGATCATTTCTATGCAGAAGTTATAGATCCAGAAACAGGCGAGGTTCTTCCTGAGGGTACAGAGGGTGAGCTTGTATTCACATCACTTGACAAGGAAGCATTTCCACTTCTCAGATATAGAACTCGTGATCTCGTAGTTCTCAAGAGAGAGCAGTGTCCATGTGGACGTACACATATCAAGATGTGTAAGCCAAAGGGACGTTCAGATGATATGATGATAATCCGTGGTGTAAATGTATTCCCATCACAGATCGAGACAGTTCTTCTGAAGTGTGGATATACACCAAACTACCAGATAATGGTTGACCGTATTGGAAATGAAGATACATTTGATATAAATGTTGAACTGTCAGAGGAACAGTTCAAAGCTATGCGTGAGGATTCAGATCTTGAGAATGCACGTAAGGCACTTACAGGATCTATGGTTCAGATGCTGGGTATCCGACCTAAGATGCATCTGCTTCCTCCTAAGTCAATCGTAAGAAGTGAAGGAAAGGCTGTTCGTATAGTAGACAAGCGAAAGCTTCACGACTAAGAGGATAACGGTTTAATGAGTGGAAAGAAGAAGAAAATCTTAATATTCGTACTTATGCCAGTCGTTATGATAGTTGTTTTAGTGCTTTCTCTTCTTGTAGAAAGTAAGAGAAATCAGAATGCACAGGAAAATGCAGCATCTGAAGAGGCTACTCTTTCGAAAGAGGAAGAAATCAACCAGATGCTTCTTGCTGAGTATCAGAAGTCTCAATCAACTAGAGAGTATGTGGAGCAAAACCCAGAGGAGATACATGATTTATCCGAAGGTGATGCTGAGTACGATGATATGATCGGAAATGCTGAAGATGATGCACCAGAAGTTGTCTATGATGGTGATCTCTCACAGAGTGACGAAGATATTATAGCTCAGGCTGAGAAAGATGCGTGGTCAAGTAGATACACCATGAACTATAATGGTATCAATGTCACATGTGGTATGAATCAGGTTGAGACAAATGGAGAGTGGAATCTTTCTCTTACTCAAGAGGAGCTGAGTGCTGATCATCCATTACTACTTCAGTATGATTCACGTTGGGCTACTTATCCTTATGGTACAGGTACTATGAAATCCTCAGCCTGTGGACCAACATCCATGGCTATGGTTATTACAGCTCTGACTGATATAACAGAAGCGTCGCCTCCTATGGTTGCAACATATAGCATGAATAAAAACTATTATGTAACAGGCGTAGGTACATCCCATGCGCTTTTTACTGAAGGATGTTCAGATTTTGGTTTATACTGTAATGAGGTATCTAATAATGAAGCTGATATGAAGGCTCATATTGATAATGGTGAGATACTAGTTCTCAGTGTACACTACGGAAACTTTACTCACTCAGGATCGGGACATTTCATAACAATCTATGGATATAATGAGAATGGATTTATGGTAAATGATCCAGGTTCTTATGAGCGTAGTTGTAAGTACTGGACCTTCGATGTTATAACAGGTGATATTAATAGGATATATGCCCTTGGAAAGTTATAGGTGGTACATAAAATGAAGTATTATCTTACAGGAAAACAGGCACAGCTAATTGATAAATATACCCAGGAGTTCCTCGGAATTCCTGGGCTTCTTTTAATGGAAAAAGCAGCCGCAAAGCTTGCAGATAGTATCGAATTACTACTAACTGGTACAAAAATCCTTTCGGTTGTTGAGAGTGGTAACAATGGGGGCGACGCTGTATGTGCAGCGTGGATGCTGAAAGAGAGAGGTTACGATACTTATATATATGAAATAGGAGGAATCAGTCATAAGTCGGATTCATATCTTGCAGAGATAGAAAAAGCGAAGGCATGCGGAGTTGGATTTATAGATTCCTTAAATGATGTTAATGAGGTTGACATAATTCTGGATGGAATCTTTGGAGTTGGACTCACGAGAAATGTAACTGGAGTTCAGGCCGAAGCAGTGGAATGGATCAACAATCAGGAGGCTATAAAGGTAAGTGTAGATATTCCAAGCGGAATAAGCAGCGATAATGGCAAGATACTTGGGACTGCTGTAAGAGCAGATTATACAGTCACATTTGAATATATAAAGCTTGGTATGCTCTTTAGAGAGGGTAGAGAATACTCTGGACGTATCATATGCGAATCCATAGGTTTGTATCATCCTGATACTGTGGGAAAACTAGAATCTGCTATAAAAATGGTTGATAATGATTCGGTTGACATAACACATATTGAGTACGAAGATGAGGATTTGTCATACTTGCTACCAAAGAGAACGGCTGATTCCAATAAGGGGTCTTATGGACGTGTTCTGATAATAGCAGGATCTCGTGATATCTACGGCGCAGTATATCTTGCTGCAGAGGCTGCCTATCGTGTCGGAGCAGGGCTTGTTAAGGTGGTTACTCACATCAGAAATAGAGACCTTCTTATGGATAAGCTTCCGGAAGCAATGCTGCTTACTTATGGGGAGGATTCCTTAGAAAAAGGAAAGCTGTCAGATTCATTTAGAACTTCCTTTGCTGATGCTATAGGCTGGGCAAATGTTATACTTGCAGGTCCAGGTCTTGGACGGGAGAAAGAGTCTTACGCACTTATGAATGATCTTGGAGACAAGATAAGCGGAGATAAGTATCTTGTGCTGGATGCAGATGCACTGAATATTCTATCTGAATCAGGTGTGAAATCCTGGCTTGACTTAGTAAGGAATCATATTGGCAGTGAACACATTATGTTAACTCCTCACATAAAAGAAATGGAGCGTCTTCTCACTGGAATCAGCAAGGAAACCGGTAAGGGATATCTAAGTGAAATAAGTGTCAGCGCTATAAAAGAAGATAGGATGAGAGTTGCCTCAGAGTTTGCACACGATACACAGACTATATTGGTTCTAAAAGATGCAAGGACTGTGGTAGCTCATAGTGGGGGCTGCTCACCGATATATATAAATACAACTGGAAACTCTGGTATGTCTAAGGGTGGATCGGGAGATGTACTTGCTGGAATCTTGGCGGGTTTACTAGCTCAGATGAATGATGACGAGACCACTTCTTATGTGATGTCTTGTCTAGCAACATTTATTCATGGAACAGCGGGAGATATAGCTGCCCAGAATCTGGGAGAATATTCAATGCTGGCCCGTGATATAATAGATGCAGTACCCAGTGTATTAAGAGGAATTGAATGAAGTATAATTATAATAATGAGGTTTACATAATATGCGAATCTTGATTGTTGAAGATGAAGTGTCTCTTGCTGAGCTGGTGTCTGAGAGACTTATAAAAGAAAGATATACTGTAGATGTATCACATGATGGAGAGGATGGACTCTATAATGCCCTCACGGGGATATATGATCTTATCCTTCTAGATATTATGCTTCCGAAGAAGGATGGCATCGAGATCCTACGCGAGTTAAGAGCGGAGGGTGTTACATCTAAGGTTATAATGCTTACAGCTAAGGGAGAACTTGAGGATAAGCTTATAGGCTTTGGCGAAGGCGCAAATGATTATGTACCTAAGCCTTTCCATATAGATGAACTGGTGGCGAGAATTAATGCCCAGCTCCGAGTTGCATCTGTGAAGAAGGAAGAACTCATATACGGCAATACACTTCTTGATTATAAAACTCCTGCGGTATGTAACAAGGATACTGGTGAAAGCATAAAGATTAATAACAAGGAGTGCCAGCTGCTTGAATATTTTATGATGAATCATAGTCAGGTCCTCTCGAAGGAAATGATATATGACAGAGTGTGGGGGATGGAAAATGATTCTCTTTCGAACAACCTGGAGGCATATATGTCATTTGTTCGAAAGAAGCTCAAGATGATTGATTCAAATGTAACTATTAAATCTGTTCGTAATATGGGATATAGAATGGAGATAGTGGATGAAGGAATTAAGTAGGAAGGTCTTTCTGACTGTGTTAGGCATGCTGAGTCTCTTCCTGACTCTAAGTGTCGTGCTTGTAAATGTTGTAGGTTACAGGCGGGAATATGAAGGCGTTAGAAGAAATCTTGGCCTTATGAATGATCATGGGATGGGTCCGAGAGATGAGATGCCGGGACCGGCTCCTGCCTTTGATGATTTCGAAAATATGCGCATCATGGACTACGATGTTTATACTGTGGAACTGTCTTCAGATGGAATGGTAACGCGAATCTTTAGTCTTGGAAATGAGGAATCTACTTTCGATGCAGAGGCTGCAGCAGACGAAATACTTCGTAAGTACAGCAAGGATACACTTATGGTCGAAAATCTGTATGCTGGAAAGTACTCATTTAACTATAAGATGGATAACTCAATAATCATAATAAATGATGCGAGCATTGCCAAGAAACTAAGAACTTTACTTGTGGAAAGCCTTGCTATATTTATAGTGATCGAACTGCTTCTGATTTTCATATCGAGGCTGCTGACTGGTTGGATCACAAAACCTGCCAAGGAAGCTCTTGAGAGACAGAAGGAGTTTATCGCAGATGCGTCTCACGAACTTAAGACACCGCTTGCAGTTATAATGGCATCTTCTGATGAGCTTGTGGCAGATGAAACGAGTGGAAAATATATAGAGAATATTAAGTATGAATCTGATAGAATGAATCGTCTTATCTCAGGACTCCTAGATCTCTCTAAACTTGAGGAAGATGCGTCGAAGGAAAGCTATAAGGAGGAAGATCTATCCAAGATAGTAGAGAAGACTGCTCTTGTCTTTGAGGCGGTTGCCTTTGAACAGGGGGTTACTATAGAGACGGATATTGAGGATGGTATAACTCTTAACTGTTCTAAGGATGAGATAGAAAAGCTTGTATCGACGCTGCTGGATAATGCTATAAAGCATAGCGATAAAGATACAGCGGTGATTATACGTCTTAGTAAATCAAAGTCGTTGGTTAATATTCAGATAACCAATAAGGGCGAACCTATAGCTCAAGGGGACGAGGAGAAAATCTTTGAGAGATTCTACCGCGCCGATAAATCGAGAAGCAGAAGCGAGAACCGTTATGGACTCGGTCTCGCCATAGCCAAAAGGATAGTAATTAATCATGGTGGAAGTATCAAAGCTTCTTCTGATGGAAAGACGGGAACGACCACATTTGAAGTTACATTCTAATTGACCGTATAGATTATGTAAACCAAATTAATGAGATTGGATCATCTGAAGTATTATATCCTTCATAGAATCTTTATAGATTATATAGCTATTAATAACAGGCGTTTCAAAATCCAGGAGCGGGATTTCCCTCAGCTTCTTATCTTTAATGTAAGTATCTGCCATATCTTTTGGAAGGAAAGTGTAATTATTTTTTCCAATTAGATATGGCACTATTTTCATACAGTCATCAATCTCAAGCTCGAACTGGTGGAACCTTGGGAAGAGCTTTCTGATATACTGTCCGACATCCTGAAGTGCAAAGTTACACATCAGATAGTTCTCCTCGATAAGTTGCTGCTGAGTGATACCACGTCTATATTTCTTATTATTGATATCAGTCACTAGAACGAGTTTGTCCTGCTTGTAGAGCTCTGAGATGAAGGAGGACTTCTTGAGTGGGATGTAGACAAATGCAGCATCAAGCATATCTTCCTGAAGCTGCTCCAGCAAATGATTAGATAAACCTATAGTTATCTTAAGGGAGTTTTCAGGATGCTTATCCCTATATTTCTTTATCTCAGGAGCGAGATGTCCTTCGTAGATTGAGTCGGCACTGCCAATTCTTATATGATTTTCAAACCGATGTTCAGCAGTTATATCTGCAAGAGTATTCTCGGTAAGATCTATAACCTTCTGGGCATATACTCTGAATCTTTCTCCCTCGAGGGTTAGCTTAACACTACGATTTGTTCTGCTGAAGAGGCTTAGCTTCAGCTCCTTTTCAAGCTCGTTTATTCTATTTGTGACCGTGGACTGTGCTACAAAGAGCTGGTTAGCTGTCTTAGTGAAACTCTTGGTTTCAGCCAGTGTTAAAAATGTATTCAGTGACTCGATATCCATAGATTCCTCCTAATTATCGAATATTCGAATTATTGCTATCATAATTATTCATTTTACACATAATACTATATCTGTTTATACTTGTACATATTTTTTGTCTTAAAGGACGTATTTCTAAGGTCTCTTGGAAAGACGTTAGTGAAGGAGATATTATGAAAGATATAGTACTTAGCAACAAAACGTATAAGCTGGAGCAGGATCCATATATTTACCAGCTTCAGGATGTTCAGGAGCCTGAGCTTTTCAGAGAGATGTTTCCATATACTGAAGTTCCAAAGGTAGCATTTAATTATCGACGTGTTCCTGAAAATATGCCTGAGGATATCTTTATAACAGATACTTCCTTCCGTGATGGTCAGCAGTCAAGAGCACCTTATACTACAGAGCAGATGGTTCATATCTATGAGTTGCTTCATAAGTTGGGCGGCCCAAATGGAATGATTCGTCAGACGGAGTTTTTCGTATATTCAGAAAAGGATAGAAAGGCACTTGAAAAATGTCTTGAACTTGGATATGAGTTCCCTGAGATAACAACTTGGATAAGAGCTTCAAAGAAGGACTTTGAACTTGTTAAGTCCATAGGCATTAAGGAAACTGGAATCTTAGTTAGCTGCTCTGACTATCATATCTTCCATAAGATGGGACTTACTCGTCAGCAGGCTCTTGATAAATATCTTGGAATTGTTAAGGAATGCATCGAAGCAGGACTTCGCCCTAGATGTCATTTCGAAGATATAACACGTGCAGACTTCTATGGCTTTGTAGTTCCATTTGCAAATGAACTTATGAAGCTTTCAAAGGAAAGTGGAGTTCCAGTTAAGATACGTGCCTGCGACACCATGGGATACGGTGTTCCTTATCCTGGAGCCGCGCTTCCAAGAAGTGTGTCGGGTATAATCTACGGACTTCAGCACTATGCAGATGTTCCTTCGGAAATGATAGAGTGGCACGGTCATAATGATTTCTATAAGGGAGTCGTAAATGCAACCACTGCATGGATGTATGGCGCAAGTGCAGTTAACTGTTCTCTTCTTGGAATAGGAGAGAGAACAGGAAATGTACCTCTCGAGGCTATGGTCTTCGAATATGCTTCACTTCGTGGTACATTAAATGGAATGAATACTCAGGTCATCACTGAGATTGCTGAATATATCCAGAACGAGACAAATTACGATATACCACCTATGACTCCATTTGTTGGAAGCAACTTCAATCTGACAAGAGCTGGAATACATGCTGATGGTATGATGAAGGATCCGGAAATCTATAACATATTCGATACGGGTGTACTTCTGAATCGCTCACCAAAAGTATCCATCACTAATACATCTGGCGTAGCCGGAATCGGATTCTGGGTAAATGAATATAGAAAGAGTCATGGAGAATCTGAACTTCCTAAAAATGATCCGCTAATCCATAAGATTTACGACTGGGTAATGTCGGAATATGATGAAGGCCGAATCACTATGATCACAGATTCAGAGCTAGTGGCAAAGTATAAAGAATATACTGAGTAAAATATATTTAATTAGTTAATTAAGATATAAAGAGGAAAACTTTTTTAGGTTTTTCTCTTTTTTTAATATTCATTTAAGTTTCGCTTATTATCATACGTTCAAAGAAAAGAAATAAAGAAACTTTATGGAGATAGTAGATAGAAAGGAAATGGAGGAAAGATTATGAGTGTATATATAGAAAACTTTAAAAGAACTGAGATAAAGTACCTCCTCAATAGCAATCAGTTTGATAGCCTCTTTTCTTTCCTCCAGGAATTTGCCAAGGTGGATTCTTATGGAAAGACGAGGATTAATAACATTTATTTTGATACACCAGACTATAAGCTGATACGAACGTCGCTGGAGAAGCCAATCTATAAAGAAAAGCTTCGACTCAGAACATACGGAGAGACGACAGATGACACGAACTCCTTTATAGAAATCAAGAAGAAGTACGACGGAATAGTATATAAAAGAAGAGTTTCAGGTAGATATAAGGATGCATTTGACTATCTTGTAAGAGCGGGGAAACCACTGGATGATTCACAGATATCCAGAGAAATTGCAGGATTTATAGATATGTATGAGGACCTAAGACCAGCAATGAGAATCAGCTATGACCGTATCGCTATGGCTGGAATGGATGATCCAGATTTCAGAGTAACCTTTGATACCAAGATAGAATGGGACACGGAGTCGCTGGATCTTAGATATAAATCTATCGGGATTCCAATTCTAAAAGAGGGAGAATACATGATGGAAATCAAGGTGAAGGATTCCATGTCGTACGAGCTTACAGAAAAGCTTAGTGAACTTGGAATCTTTCCAGCTTCATTTTCCAAGTACGGAAGAGGCTATGAGGCAATGCTAAGAAGCAGATTGCACGTGGGTACGTTAGAAGAAAGAAGCATTACATCAAAGAAGGGAGTGAGAGCTTATGCTTAATAATATATTTTCATCAATCATACAAAATGGAACATTTACGGGAACACAGTTTGCGGCAGCAACATTAACTTCTCTAATATGCGGACTAGTGATAGCAGTGACATATTCAATAAAAAATAGGTGCTCGAAGAGCTTCATGGTAACACTTGTATTACTTCCGGCTATAGTTCAGCTTGTGATAATTCTGGTAAATGGAAATATAGGCGCTGGAGTTGCAGTAGCGGGGGCCTTCAGTCTGGTCCGCTTCAGATCTGCACCAGGAAGAGGTCAGGAGATAACCAGTATCTTTCTAGCAATGGCAGTTGGACTTGCAACTGGTATGGGATATATAGGAATAGCAATCCTTTTCTCTATTCTAATCTCAGCGATTAATCTGATACTTAATCTCACTAAGTTCGGAAATGAAACGGAAACCCATCGAACACTTAAGATTACAGTCCCAGAGAATCTAGATTACGAAGGAAAGTTTGAAGACATATTTGATAAATACTTATCTAGCTACTCCTACGATGAGGTGAAGACCTGCAACATGGGTAGCCTATATAAGCTAACGCTAAGCGTTGTAATGAAGACAGATATATCTTCAAAAGCCTTCCTGGATGAACTAAGAACAAGAAATGGGAATCTCGATATCAGTCTCGGCAGAAGAATTGATAACTTAGATACTTTATAGATATATCAAATCAGGAGGATAATGCTATGAGAAAAAAGGTAAGTATGATATTAGTATCTCTTATGATGATGAGTGCATTTGCAGCCTGCGGCAATATAGATAGCACGAAAGATTCAAGTGTGAATGAAGTGTCTGCTGAATCGACAGAAGACGAACTGGAAGAAGCATTTTCGAAGAAATCAAGTAGTGTTTCTAATGATGATAGTAATGATAATAATTCTAACTCAACTGATATTGTTGAAAGTTCAGGTGATGCAATTAATGAAGCTTCAGATGAAGATAGTAGTAATTCGATACTAACTACTGCGAATGTAACATCAGATGGAATGATTGATGCAACGGATATGTTCACGGATAGAGATTTAGAACAAACTGCGGATCTTACTTCAGCTGAGAAGTATAACCTCAGTGATGGAGAAGATATAACTATAACATCAGAAGGAGTGTACGTTATATCTGGCCAGGCGAGTGAAGTAACTATATATGTGGAAGCAGGAGATGAAGACAAGGTACAGATCGTACTAGATTCAGCATCTATCTTAAATGAATCAAAGCCAGCTATCTATGTAAAGAGTGCTGATAAAGTATTCGTAACCACCACGGATTCAGATAATACCCTTGAGGTTACAGGTACATTTGAAACTGCAGCTTCATTTGAAACTGAAGACACAGCTGAAAGTTTAGATTCATCTGTTACCACAGAAGAAAGTGGAGCAAATCTGGATGCAGTAATCTTCTCAAAGGACGATCTTGTAATCAATGGAGTCGGAACATTAAATATATCATCTTCAGATAATGCAGTAACCAGTAAAGACACCTTAAAGATAACAGGAAGTACAATAAATGTATCCTGCGCTGGAAGCGCTTTCGAAGCACATGATGCTATAGAAGTAGCAGATGGAACAATAAATATTGCATCCTGTAATGACGGCCTACACGCAGAAAATGATGAAGATGATTCTGTTGGATACATATATATCTGTGGCGGTACATTTAACATCACGGCCTCAGATGATGCAATGCACGCTACAACTATAGTTCAAATAGATAGTAGCAATATAAACCTAACAGGTGCAGAGTGTATAGAAGGAACCTACATTCAGATTAACGGCGGAGATATAACTATAAATGCATCGGATGACGGAATCAATGCTGCATCCAAGTCAAGTGAGTACACACCAACTTTTGAAATGAATGATGGAACTCTCAAGGTAACTATGGGAGCGGGAGATACAGATGGAATCGACTCCAACGGCAATATATATGTAAACGGAGGAACTATCGATGTAAGTGGACAGTCGACATTCGATTATGACGGAACTGCTCAGTATAATGGAGGAACTATCATAGAAAATGGAACTGAAACCAATACCATCTCTAATCAGATGATGGGAGGTGGCCCCGGCGGCGGAGGCTTCGGTGGTGGCCAAGACTTCGGCGGCCCTCACGGCCACTAAGCTGTTTGATATATGTTTGCTATTCACATTTGCTTAATATGTTTACTGTGACAAGATAGTAGTGATTTACTACTATCTAAGAAATGTTCCGATAGCTAATTTTCTGATAAAAAACTTGAAAAAATTAGCTAAAATCAAATATATATATAGTAATCAAAGAGCCATCAGCTAATTATTCGAAGAAAACTTTCGGAAAATTAGCTGGACACGAGCAAAACAAAGGATGTTATTGAAGCATCAGCTAATTATTCGAAGAAAACTTCCAGAAAA
>CACWGK010000012.1 GCA_902760415.1 uncultured Lachnospiraceae bacterium | reverse complement strand
CTTAGCTTCAGATATATATTCTTTTTCATGCGCATTATCTATCATTCCCAATAATGCCACGATACCAAAACCTGCTAAAATAGCAATAATTGAAAGCACAACAATAAGCTCCACTAGCGTGAATCCTTTTTTAGAATCCTTCTGGGAGCTTCCAGTCTTCTTTATTCGATTAACAGAACTGCAAGCAGTTCCGACCCCTAACTTTGAGTTTAATACTTTACAAACCATCCCAAGAGTTTTTTTGCTAATCATAAGTTCCTCTCCTCCTATGATCTATCTAGCGCTTTCACTCGCGCCTAGATTACTACCTTGGGTTTTATAACCACCCTTCTTCCATCCACAAAAAGGGTATAATAACTCAACAATATTTTAGCATAAAAAAACAAGCCTCGCAATAAACTAGCGAGGCTTGTTCATGTAATATTCATATACTTATTTTAATTCAACATCACCGTACAATTTAGGCAAATCTCTTCTAAGATAACCCCAGAACGTTCCAGAATTTAAAGAGCCCAACTGACGTTTATCTTTATTTGATATAATATAGTACTGGATTGGTGTCTTTTTATCCCCATCTATAAGTGTATTCATTTTGCCATCTTTCGAAACAATACCTAGATTTGTAGCATTTTCAGTAGTCCATGCCCCATTATAATAATAGTATGGTCTTGCATCCTTTTCAGGGACATATATAGCATAACATACCGTATACATCTGATGCTTTGTTACCTTGTTGCTTAGGTTGCAGTTACCAACGCCGACAACAAATATATATGGCTCATCATCTACATAATCCTTTACTTTAGTTTCAACATATGAACCAACACAATTAATATCACCATATTCATCCGGCACAGGATTAAGATTTGTTAAACCTAATACATTCTTATTATCCACTACCATATTTTGTCCATACGCTTCAGTGAATACAGCTTGTGCAGCATCCAAACATGCTTTTGCTTTATAAATATCTTTCCTCTGCCGAGCTTTATCTATATATCCCAAAAGTGCAGGAACCAGCAGTGCAGCGAGAATAGCAAGTATAACGAGCACAACGATCAGCTCGACTAATGTAAAACCTTTATTTTTTCTCATATACATCACCTTCTTGCAGTGTATTATCTCTTTATAATAATTGTACGGATACACCCCCAAAGTGTCAATATTATTAACAGAATTTACACTTTTAGGGATTAAAAAAAGCCAAGGTTTTGAAACTTCTTGGCTTTTAATATATCATCTAGATTAACCCATCTCATTTACGAGAAATAGTAGTTGTTGGCCTTTTCCCAGCCGATGGTTGTCTCACTGTCATGACCTGGGAAGACTCTCGTCTCATCTGGTAATGTGAAGAGCTTGGTTGCAATATTTTCGATTAATGCGTCGCCATCTCCTGTCGGGAAGTCGGAACGTCCGATACTTCCGTGGAACAGTGTGTCGCCGTCAAATAGTGATGTAAGCTCTGGCATGAAGTAGCACATTCCACCTATTGTGTGGCCTGGCACTTCGATACATTTGATACGGATACCGATTAGTTCTATCTCTTCGCCATCACTCACCGCACGGTCTGCCTTTGTGGTGACAGGATCACCCATAAAGCTGTAGGATAGATTAAGCGATGGATCCTCGAGGAGGGGCGCATCATTTGCCCCGATTATCACCTCTATCTCAGGATATTCCTCACGTATCTTGTCTACTGCATCCATATGATCGAAATGAGCATGTGTGAGAAGCAACGTTTTAGGAGTCGCGCCTGCCTCTTTTACAGCCGACAGAAGTCTCGCAACACTTCCCGATGCGTCGATCAGGATAGCTTCATTTGAATCTTCATTTATGATAGTGTAACAGTTGGTCGCTACAGGGCCAGTTGTTACAGATGACATTTTGTACATATTACTCTTCCCTTCGTTATCCCTGGGTACGCTCGATGTCGATGATACCCTCGATACTACGAATCTTGGATATCAGTGCATTCATGTCACCCTTGGACTTAACGCCAAATTGTACATTTACCGTGGATTTCCCCTGCTTGTTGACACGACCTTCAATCTTCTTGATCGGGATTTCCGCCTCCATGAAGACCTTGGATATATCGTGGATCAAAGCATTTCGGTCCATAGCGTATACATTTATGTCGGCAATGAACTCCGCACTACGTTCTTCTGCTTCATCTACCCACTCAGCATCAATGAGACGCTCTCTCTCATCCTCACTCATAGTAAGAAGATTCTCGCAGTCTGTTCTGTGAATCGAGATACCACGACCACGGGTTACAAATCCGATAATCTCGTCGCCAGGAACTGGGGAGCAACATTTGGAGAAACGAACTGCTATATCGTGAACTCCGTGTACCTGAATACTTCCCTTTGGTATATCGAAATGACGACTCTTGCGATTTATCTCGTCTGCAAGATCTGTGTCAGACACATTTTGCTCTGTCAGACGACGATGTTCCTCAATGAGTCGATTGACAATCTGGCCTTCCTTAAGGCCGCCATGTCCGATAGCTGCCATCAGTGAATCCCAGTCAGCGAAGTTATAACGCTTCAGGGTTGCAGCCACATATTCTGGCTTCATAAGATCTGCCAGAGGAATATTCTTGGTCTTGCAGTAGTTATCTACTGCAGCCTTACCTTTTATGATATTTTCGTCTTTAAGTTCCTGACGGAACCACTGATTTATCTTGGTCTTCGCCTGGGTACTCTTAACGATGTTAAGCCAGTCCATGCTTGGGCCCTTAGTGTTGGTCGAGGTAATGATCTCAACACGGTCACCGCTGTGAAGCTGGGTCTCGATTGGTACCTGACGTCCGTTGATACGAGCACCTACCATTCTGTTACCTACCGCTGTATGGATAGCGTAGGCGAAATCGATTGTATTTGAGCCTCTTGGAAGAGTTATAACATCTCCCTGAGGTGTAAATACATAAACCTGATCCTGGAACATGTCGAGGTCAGTCTTAACGGCATTTATAAACTCTTTATTGTCTTTTGTATCATTTTGCCACTCAAGAATCTCACGGAGCCAGTTCATTTTCTCTTCCTGAGATACCTTCTGACTACCTGCTTCCTTGTATTTCCAATGAGCCGCGATACCATACTCAGCTGTACGATGCATATCGTAGGTACGGATCTGAATCTCAAACGGTCTTCCTCCGTGGCCTATCAGTGTCGTATGAAGCGACTGATACATGTTTGGCTTAGGCATTGCGATATAGTCCTTGAAGCGGCCAGGTATCGGCTTATACTTCTCGTGAATAATACCGAGCGCAGCATAGCAGTCCCTGACGGACTCAACCTTAATTCTAAGTGCAAAAAGATCATATATCTGATCCAGAGTCTTGCCCTGAGTCTTCATTTTCTTATAAATACTGAAGAGGTGCTTTACACGTCCTTCTATCTCTGCTTCTATCTCAGCCTCTTTTATGTATTCTGTAACCTCGTTCACCATATCATTGATGAACTCCTCACGGTCGATGATTATCTCGTCGATCTGAGCTCTTAAGTCTGCGTAAACTTCCGGCTCGAGGTACTGCATGCAGAGGTCGTCCATCTCAACCTGTATACGGGAAATACCGAGACGGTTAGCGATAGGCGCATAGATATCCATAGTCTCGCGAGCCTTCTCTATCTGCTTAGCAGCAGTCTGATACTGAAGGGTTCTAAGATTATGGAGTCTATCTGCGAGTTTAATGATAATTACTCTTATATCCTTGGCCATGGCAAGGAACATTTTACGAAGGTTCTCCGCCTGGATTTCAATCTTATCTTGGGAGAGATTCAGCTGAGTCAGCTTTGTGACGCCATCTACGAGGCCCGCTATCTCAGGAGAAAACTCCTTAGACAGGTCATCCTTCGTATACTCTGTATCTTCGATAACATCATGCAGAAGACCTGCAATAATAGTCTCCTTATCCATCTCAAGCTCAGCCAGTATAATAGCTACACAGAGCGGATGTATGATGTAAGGTTCACCAGATTTTCTCTTCTGCTCCTTATGGGCATCATCTGCTATATGATAAGCCTTCTCAATGAGAGAGAAGTCATCTGATGGATGATAGGCCTTGATTTTCTCAATCAATACCTTATATATCTCGTCTGGATCTGTAAAATCTTCAGGAGTTGCAAGATCGCCAGTCCGCGCACTGTCATTGATTAACTTATTAATTGGTAGTCGGTCGCTGTATTCATTTGTTACGTCATCTTTAATTATATCAGACATTTTGCTCCTCCTTTCCGACTAACTTGTGACTAATCGTATTATTTGCCAGGATACTTGATCACTGACTCGATATCGTATCCCTCAAGCTTTGAGCGTCCATTTAGGCCTTCTAGCTCGATAAGGAAGAGTATTTTTACTACCTCTCCGCCAAGCTCCTCAAAAAGATCTGCAGCAGCCTTTATAGTGCCACCTGTTGCGATGAGATCATCCACAAGTACGACCTTGTCACCAGGTTTAATAGAATCCTTATGAATCTCGATAGTAGCTGTACCGTACTCAAGATCGTATGTCTTCTCTACTGTCTCTCTAGGGAGCTTACCCTTCTTTCTAACTGGGACAAATGGCTTATTTGCCTTATACGCAAGTGGCATACCGAAGAGGAAGCCTCGCGCCTCTGCTCCTGCGATAACGTCATAATCTACGCCCTGAAGAAGCTTATAGAGCTCGTCTATAGCCATCTGAAGACCCTCAGCGCTATCAAGTACACCTGTTACATCTCTAAACATGATTCCTGGTTCTGGAAAATCAGGAATAGTTACAATATAATCCTCTAAAGTTTTCATTAAACCTACCTCCATATGTAAGCTACAATATAAGGGATATTGTATCACAATCTCGGGTGAGCGGCAACCACACCAAAATGAGTCACCTGTCACCTCCGACGTAAATGTTGACTCATTTTTGAGTCAGCATTTACGTCGGAGGTGACAAGTGACTCATTCTGACTCATTAATACTCAGCGGAGCAAATAAAAAGAATGGAACACCGAAGTGTTCCATTCTAATATGTCTCACGACTTATATATCGTATTATTTCTTTGCTACTGCTTTCTTAGCAGGTGCTGTCTCTTCCTTAGCACCTATCTTCTTACGAAGCCACAGCCACAGTGGAGCTGTGATACATATTGATGAATATGTACCAGCTACAACACCGACCATAAGTGTAAATGTGAACTCCTTAAGTGAAGCAACACCAAGGATGTACAGCATAAGTATAGTTACGAATGTTGTGAGGTTTGTATAGATATTACGTGTGAATGTCTGTGAAATACTTGTATCAACAATCTTTTCGTAACCATCTTTCTCGATGCTCATAATCTTCATGTTCTCACGGATACGGTCGAAGATGATGATTGATGAGTTAATTGAGTAACCTACGATTGTAAGCATACATGCGATAAATGTACCACCTACAGAGAGGTACATAACTGTGTATGCAAAGAATACAAACATTACATCGTGGATAAGTGCAAGTACAGCACTGACACCGAAACGTGCATCACTAAATCTAAATGCAATATATACAAGCATCAGGAGTGAAGCGATAACAACAGCGAGTATCGCATCTCTCTGAGTTTCTGAACTGATTGTACTTGATATATTCTGTGAATCTATCTTATCATCACTAATCTCGAACTTAGCCTTAAGTGCCTCAGCGAGTTCGCTACGCTTAGCCTCATCAAGAAGTCCTGACTTAAATACAACCTGATTTGTTCCATCAACAGTCTGAATCTGAACTCCGTCGATTCCAAGCTCTGAGAATACAGGGATAACTTCTGACTCAGCCTTCTGAAGTGAATATTCCTCATTAAATGTAACTGATGTCGATGTACCACCGCTGAACTCAAGTGAGAAGTTCATAGCCTGTCCACGAGTACCGATTCCTTTGTTAACGAAGAGGAATGCAAGTCCTACGAGGATTACGATAACTGAAAATGAACCAGCAAACTTGAAGCCTTTTGAATAACTTGTAATCTTTGGCTCCTTTGCAGCACCATACATCTTCTTGTTTGTAACGCCAAGTGCTACGAAGATATTAAGCAGAAGTCTTGTAACAACAAGCGCTGTGAACATAGAGAGTACGATACCAAGGATAAGTGTACGAGCAAAGCCCTTAACTGTACCTGTACCCATGATAAGAAGTACAACACCAGCAATGATAGTTGTTATATTACCATCGAGGATAGCTGACATAGCCTTCTCGAAACCAGCCTTAACAGCTGTCTTAACTGTCTTACCAGCACCAATTTCTTCCTTAATACGCGTGAATATGATGACATTTGCATCGACCGCCATACCTATCGACAGGATGATACCTGCGATACCAGGAAGTGTAAGTGTTATATGAAGAGTGTTCAGGAAGAACAGCTCAAGTATTGTATAAAGAGTAAGTGTAACAGCTGCCAGGAAACCTGGGAATCTGAAGATGATTATCATTATAAGGAAAATGATACAAAGGCCGATAGCACCTGCTATAAGAGATGTTCTCAGCGCATCAGAACCAAGCTTTGGTCCAACAACCTGTGATGACAGCTCCTGAAGTGTAAGTGGAAGGGCACCGATCTTGATTGTGCTTGCAAGATTTGTAGCTTCCTCAATGTCGTCCATTCCATCGATCTGAGCACTACCACCAGAAATCTGCTCACGTACTGTTGGTGCACTCTGAACTTCGTTATCATATATAATATAGATAGGCTGACCAATATTTGCTGCAGTTACATCGCTAAACTTCTGAGCTCCTTCATCAGTAAACTGAAGTGATACGATATACTCATCTGCACCTGTGGTCTGATCCTGAACACGACCACCTTCAGCGTTCTTTACATCTGAACCTGTAAGTGATGCTTCGTATTCCTGACCCTGGGCAAAAAGGTTATAGTTTGTAGTATCAAGGAACTCAAGCTTTCCTGGACGTCCCAGCATATCTAAGATCTCATTTGGATCATACTTACTTGTATCCAGTGGTATCTCAACTGTGATACGCTTGTTACCCTGTCTATAAACCTCTGCATCAGGACTGTAGTTATCTACTCTTCGCTGCAACTTATCAATAGTTGCGTTGATATCTTCGTCTGATGCGTTATCCTCGAGAATCTCGTAGGTTACGCTGACACCACCCTGTAAGTCAAGTCCCAGAGGGATGTCCTTTGCTAGTCCCACCCTGTCACTTCCGAGTCCTGCTATTACTGCGTAAGCAGCCCCAGCAGCAATCGCCAGGAACAAAATGAGCCCGAGGATTGCATTTCTCTTTGCCTTCTTCATGTTACTTTGTCTCCTTGTTATTTATATCATAAAAACTGCGACGCAGTTTCTATAATCATTTATTACTGAACCCAGTAACCCACTGAGTTAAATGTGTACTCTATATCATCGATCTTAACAGTCTCATCCTTTGGATACCATCCAAGACTGTCTTCGTACCACCATCCAGTATTGTCCTGCTTCCACTTAGCAGTACCGGTGTAGTTCCAGCCGCCATCAGCTGACAGCCAGTATCCACCAATCCACTCGCTAGAAGCCATCTTTCCATCCTTCTTGAAGTAGTACCAAGTACCGTTAACCTGAGTCCATCCTTTACGGCAATTATATCCACTACTATTGAAGTAGTACCAATCACCTTCTATCTTAGCCCACTCGTTCTTTGGATACCATCCTGATGTATCCTCGAACCAGTAGCCTCTAGAATCCTGCTTCCAAGCACCATCATACTGGTAAGTAACTGTACCATCTGCACCATACCACTTACCATTATGCCATTCATTATAATGAGGCTTTCCAGTTACAGAGATAGTCACAGTTCCTACTACTCCATTTGGAGTCCTAGCTACTATACCTGCATTTCCCTCTCCAACAAGAGAAACATTTCCATTCTGATCAACTAAAGCAATATCACCACGAGATGATTCCCATGTAACAGGAACCGCAAATGATACTTCTGGAGTTAACTTAACTGAAAGTGCTAGTGTCTCCCCCTCTGTACCAGAGACTTTCTCTCCAACGATTTCAACCTTAGTGATACCATTTATCGCTTTATGAACCTCTACAATCTTATCTCTTGTAGCAGCATTACATACACCAGTTGCTTCGATGTTATGCTTAGACTGGAAGTCCTTTACAGCAGTCTCTGACAGACGTCCAAAAGAACCATCAACAGTAAGACCAGCATTGTTCAGCTTATTAAGCGCAGTCTGAAGCCACATAGTACTATTTGAATTGCTACCAAATGTAACATCACCCGATGGTACTGGATAAGGGTATCCAGGATTATCTTTATCCTCTACTTTTGGTGCAGTTGCATTATTATTGTTGTTGCCTCCCTGATTTATCTGAATATTCAGGTTAGAAGCATTTGTACCGCCCCACTTTGTAAAGTCGATACGTATAATGCACACAATCGGAGAAGAGTAATCATTTAGATCAACCTCTCTTACCGCATTTATTGTTGAATTAGTCTGATGAATCATATGTCCTTCATCAGTACCGATGCCGACATGGCCACCACCATTAGTGATTACAAGGTCACCATTTCTAACATCTGCCTTAGTAGCTGGACTGATGTAAGTAGCATTTATGCTCGCATATTTCCCCATCATATCATAGGTGCTTCTAACACCCTTTGACACAAGGTCTATGCCCAGGAGACGATATACTGCACAGACAAAACCTGAACAGTCAACGCCGACAGATAAATCCATACCGCCAGAGATATAGGTCATAGGGCCTATATAATTTCTAGCAATATTCACAGCTGCTGCTCCAGTCTTTTCTCCTTCAGCATGAACTTCCGATATATCTACATATCTGAAACTACCATTTGTTGCATTTGAGAGAACCGATACTACCATAGCGAGTACCAGTAACAACGCGATTCTTTTCTTCAAAATATAACTCCTAAATATAATTCTCCCTAGTAAGCGCAAAGTACATTATACCTCAAAGAGTCAAGTCTCGCAAGTTTTAATGGAACACTAGGATTATACTTAGAATAATTCAGTTATCTGCATAGCATTTTCGTAGATTTCATCAGCACACTCTCTGATATCGTCATCTGGCGGAATGAGATCTAACACCATCACAGTATAAAGTCCGCCGCGATGAGATGATAGAACTCCATTGCGGGAGTCCTCAACACCTATAGTCTCAGCAGGAGCAGTTCCAAGCTTCTCACAAGCTGTAAGATAGATATCAGGATTTGGCTTTCCACGTCCTGGCGCTATGCTGTCACCAAATACCATAGCATCAAAGTAAGGAAGAAGACCATGTGGTTCCAAAAACTTGGTTGCACGGTCCTTATCTGTTGAGGTTGCTAGAGCTATCTTAATACCTCTCGTCTTTAGAAAATCAAATAGTTCCTTTATTCCAGGTTTAACCTCATATCCATGTTCTGCCGCATATGATTCTACGCCTTCAGATACCACATCTCGGTACTCCATATAATCAATATCCGTATGGAAGAAATCCTTAAAAACTATCTTATTTGTATGTTTTGTTCCACCCGCTATTCTGTTGCAAAACTCTTCTATATTATCCATAGGAAGTCCATATCTTTCAGCTGCGACATATTCATACTTTCTGTAAATCTTCTCTGAGTCGAGAATGACTCCGTCCATATCAAATACTATACCTTTAAATCTTTCTTTCATCATTTACCTCTTAGCTAAAAATGAGTCACCAGCTAAGAGACCGGTGACTCATTCATTTTATTTAATAGTAATTCTCACGTCTACGCTTGATAAGTAGCATTAGGATTATCAGAAGGATGATTGCCACACCAGCGATAATTGCTATCAGTAAGATATTAGCCTGCTTACCAAATGTAAACTCTATCTCAGTTGAAGATGTATTACCAGCTTCATCATGAGCTGTAGCATTTATTCTATACTTACCCTTCGAATTAATAGTGAAGGTAGCCTTATTCTCAGATACTGTAACTGACTTATCATTCAGCGATACTGTATCAAGAAGATCTTCATCAATCTCAACTGTTACTGTAACTTCAGTTGACTCAAGGAGTCTGTCGCCGTCTTCAACATTTGAAATGATGATATTTGGTCCCTTAGTATCAAGAACAAATGTTACTTCCTTATATGACTTGTGTCCAAGTTCATCAACTGCCTCAACTCTCAGAACATGTGAGCCATCAGCTATCTCAGTAGTTCCGTCGTAAAGTGAACCATCCATGTATACTGATATATCACATACTGTCAGATCTTTTACTAATTCATCAAGATCAACATCCCATTCGAACTTGTTAGTCTTAACCTTATCATACTTTGAAAGATCACCAATCTCAGGATCTGTAGTATCGATAGTGAAATGAAGTGTCTTTGTTGAAGAGTTTCCAGCTTTATCAGTTGATGTAACTGTTATATCGTAGATACCATCTTCTTTGAAGAGCTGCTCGAGCTGTGATACCTTTGTACGATTAGTTGTAAACTGGTTAAAGTCAATATTTGTTGTCTTACCATCTATATCTGTTCTGGTACCTGTAAGAGTAACCTTATTAGTTGAGTAGAATGCCTCATCTACAGATATATTAAGTGTAACTTCCTTATCTGTCTTGTCGTAGTTGCTTACACCAGACAGAAGAATTATAGGAGCTGTACCATCCTTGATGAGAGTACCCTTTGTCTCTGTCTTGTTACCACACTTATCCTCTGCACTGAACTCGAATCTGTACTCAGCATCCTCAGTAATTGTGTAGCTCTGACTATCATTTGAGCTTCTTGGTGTAAAATCAGTAGTCTTCTCAAGACTCTCGCCTGTGCCGTCCTTCTTCTTATAGATAGAGTACTTAGCACTTGTCATATCCCAGTAGAAGGCCTCTTTGATTCCAAATGATACTGGAACCGACTTAGCTGTCGAAGTACCATCACCATTGATTGAAAGCTGTGGTGGAGTCTTATCAACTCTGAACTGTACATTTCTTGTACCGCTCTTATTACCAGCAAGGTCTGTAGCAACATACTGAACTTCGTAATCTGCCTCTGTTGAGTAGTTCTCAGTAGTTTCTCCAACATTCTCTGTTGATGAAGAAGCCGAACCACCCGGAGGTGTCATCTTACTTGTTCTTACAAGATCTGTTGTATCTTTATTTGTATCATTTACAGAAACCTGTACACTTGCATTAGTGTTCAGATATCTAACGCCTGAACCCTCTGAATAAAGCGAGCCATTTACGTATGTTGTAATACCAGGTGCAGTCTTATCAATATAAAGCCTGATCATCTTAGCTGGATCAGTGTCATCTGTCTCATTTCCAGATAAATCCTTAGACCACATCTTGAGCTCATGATATCCCTCTGACATAAGTGTAACAGTAGCAGTTCCGTATGCTCCGTTCCAAGTCCATGTAGGACTTAGCTCTACGCCGTTATCTGATACATAAACCCAATCAAGGTTATAATCAAATACATTAAGCTCAACATTTACATTTCCATTATAGTACTGTCCATACTCATAGTTTTCCTGTGAAGCTCTAGCGTTAAATACTCCAACTGGGTTGCTATAAGTATTCTTGTATGAACTGAACTTTGGTGGATTCTCTGATGTAACATACATATTATGTACTGGAGATTCTGTATCTACGTAGAAACCATAAGTTGCTGTAGATGAATTACCAGCCTTATCTGTAACTGTATATGATACTGAGTAATATCCATCAAGAGTAAACTCAAGTCCATTTACGCCAGCATATGATGAGTTATCTGAACCACCTGCTGGAAGCTCTCTAACAGCTATAAGAACGATATCATCATCATCCGGATTTGCATCAGATATACTTACCTGTGCGATACCCTTCTCAACATGTGCATTATCTGCTGAATACTCTGCACCATTCAGATATGTTGTAAGTTCAGGATCAGTCTTATCAATAGTAAAGTAAAGCGCTGATGAACCTGAATCTGTTACTGCATTTCCAGACTTATCTACTGATGACATCTTTATCTCATGGTAACCTTCGCTTGATATAGCGATAGTTCCTCTTCCATAACCGCCATCAGTTGCCCAGTTAACATTAATAGGTGTGCCATTATCATATACTGTAACTGACTCTATGTTGTAATCAAAGTATGCTACATCGATAAATACATCTGTATTGAAGTACTGACCATATGTATATTCTTCCTGATCACTGTAGTCATTAAACTTTCCAACCTTGTTGCTATAAGTAGTTGAATACTTTGCAGACTTAGCAGCGCTTGTTGTTACATACATATTGTGTACTGGCTTTGAAGCATCCACTGTAAAGCCTATAGTCTTTGTCACACTGTTTCCAGCAAGATCTGTTACTATATATTCTACAGTATAATCACCATCTTCTTTTATTTCGAATGGACCTTCACCAGTTTTATTTTCTACTGTTGATCCATCACCAGGAATGTCTCTTGTAATCTTTACAGCAACACCATTACTGCTATCCTTGTATGTATCTGTAACTACTACACCAGTAGTAACTGGTGAAATCTGGTGACTACTCATTGAGGTGTAAGTCGAACCATTTAACTGTGTAGTTACATTAGGATCTGTACGATCAATATATATCGTTTGAGGTGTAGCATCCTTCTTAAGTAATGACTTGTCTTCCGCTGTCATGGATATTGTATGTGTTCCTTCAGAAGTAACCTTAATAGTTGCTGTCCAGCTATCTGAAGTCTTTGTCCATTCATCATCAGCAGGTGTTATATCATCATTACCATCTTTAACAACAATTGATTTGATATTAGTATCTTTTACCTCAAGATTTATCTCTACATACTCATTATCTTTATTGTAATAACCTGGAGTTCTTGGAGCTGGTGTAACAACTGTTATTGTAGGTACAGGAGGAACATTATCCAAGACTACATCTACAGAAGCTGTTGTACTTCTTCCAGATTTGTCATATGCAACAAGCTTAAGCGTATATGCTTTATTCTGCTGTGGTGTTTCCCCAACTAGAGTAGCAAAATCCGCTTTGGCCATTGCTTCATCAATAGATATACCAGTTGTATCACTGCCAATATAAACCTTAGTTTTTGCATCATTTAAATTAGCATCAGTAGCTATGAATTTAAATGAATCAACCGACTCAAGATAAAGTGTTCCGGAAGCAGGCTCGCCATTTATCTCAATACTTGCCTCTGGAGGTGTCTTATCAACCTTATATTCAAAGCTTTGCTGATTTGAGTTTCCAGCTCGATCATTTACAGTTATTGTACCTGATGTAGCTACGCCTCCTGTTGATTCATTTACATCTACATTTCCTGACCAATCAGTTGTTCCAGCTTCTCCTGTAAATATATCCTTAGAATCAGCTCCATCAACATTGGTAGCAATAATAGATTTTATACCTGCTGTCACATCATTAGCCACAACATTTATAACAACAGACTGATACCAATCTTCGATTGCTTCTGGTGCCAAGGCACTAGAAGTTGATTTAGTATTTCCTGGATTGGTTAAATCAATCTGAACAAGTTTAAGTGTATGTGTGGTTGTATGACCATTTGCATTAGTAACTTCAAGCTTCCAACCTGTTGAATTATTTTCATCAAATACTTCATCCGTACCAACGGTTGTAGATTTAGTGTAAGTTATATCATACTTACCTGTTGATGAATTATATGTAAAAGTAACATCATTACCATTTACCTTTGCAGAAGATATAGAAACTTCTGATGTCACATGATACTCTACAACAAAATCCCTTGATGTAACTGACTCACCGAAATCTTCTGGAGCCCAAATAATACCATGTGTTTTATTTTCACTATTTAAATAATTGCCCTTTGTTACAGAATATTCAACAGATGCAACCTCATTTGCAAACTCTATGCTTACACTTCCTGTCGTTGTCTTTCCAGCATAATCAATCGCAGTATATGTATAAGTTAATGTCTTAGCATTATTTGCATCATCAGCTGCGATTTCTATAGGAGTAGAGACAGTATTATCATTCTCATCTTTAACTTTAAATGTCTTAACTCCACTTCCTGAATCACCATCAGAAACTGTAAAGCTTATAGTAGCATTCTTCTTACAGGTGTATTTACCTGAGCCAGGATAACCTGTTTGTGCTATATCTGGAGTAACAGTTGGAGCATCTGGATCATAGAACACCTTTATAGTTGTATCCCCTGAAGATACGCCATAGTTACTTGTTGCACTTATAGTTACATCATTTGAACCCTTATTAAGACCAGTAAGTGTTCCAGATATAATTCCTTCAGATAATGTTGCATCAGCTCCATTTATTAATGCACTAGCTACAGTACCATTTGTAGTATTTGCAATAGTAGCCTTTGCAGATATTATAGCTGAATCTTCATTCACATAATAAACATCAGCATCACTTGAATCTTTCTGTACTGTTTTCTGATTCACAGTAATATCCGATATAGCCGGCTTACCATTATCATATCCAACATTAACAGTAAAACTTGCTGTATTACTAAAGCCTTCTGGAAAATGTTCAGAATCAGAAGCAGTAACAGTAAATGTTTTAGTAGTTCCCTGATTAGCCGCAGCATTCGCTTCTATCTCCCAATATATATCATTATCTCCTGACTTATTAAGAGATGATGTTCCAGTAACAGAAACATCTGATGTTGTATTTAAGCTTATATCCGTTGTAATACCTACTGTAATTTTCTTTGTAGGATCAAGACTAGCTATAGAATATGATCCTTCTGATGCAGTAAGCGTCTGTTTCTCGCCATCACCAATTTTGTACCATACAGAAGTAATTAATGTTTCATTATTTGCAACACTTACAGCAGTATCAATACTTGCTACTACCACAGGATTTGTTGAAGAATCCCCATCATTATCAACAAACACTTCCTTTTTTAGTGTTGCCGTATATTTTCCATTCTCTGGCAATTTAGAAATTAAGCCATTAATATTCTCAAGCGTTGTCGGTTCACTATCTGAACCTACTGTTTGAGTAAGTGAAACATTTCCGTAATACATAGTATTAGCCGCTGAAGCAGATGCTCTGTTAGAAATATTTGCATCTGTTACTCCAGTTTTAGAAGCAACAACATCAGAAAATGCCTCTTGAACTACATTAAGTTTTATTAATGTCTTTTTATATGAAGCAGCATCTTCAACAGTTATAGAAGTTTCACCTTGTTTAATATCTGTAAATGCACCGGTAAGATATATTGTTTGACCAGGCGTTACTGTTGTAATAGCTGTACCAGAAGCATTCTCCCACTGTGTAGTAAACTTACCAGTAACATCGATTCCAGAATCAACTCCCTCTGGCTTGTTAAAGTAATACTTTTCATCTGAGCCCTTATAAACTGTACCAGAATAATTAAACGAACCATAATCATGAAGATTAAAAGTAACTTTATCAGATGGAACATTTAATGTGTATTCTGCAGGAGTAAAAGCATATGCCTGAGAATAGTCACTACCTATTGATGGCAAAAAGCATCCTTCTCCCACATTACCTAAAGTTACACTATCAGTAATAGTAGGATAAGTCGGAGTTCCAGCTTCTACTTTATTACGTCGGTTGCTGATATATAGAACCGAGAGCACCATAGCAAAAGCCAACAGTATCGCAAGCGCACGAACTGGCAGCGGACGGCGAGTATGCTCTTTTCCTTTCGAAAATTTATTTATCATATTATCGTATCCTCCCTTATAAACTCTCTTCAGTGTGAACAATTGTCTCACTGTAGATGACTGTGATGCCTGGCAGTTCTTTACCTGAACTGCTTCTGACTGAGTTTTCACCGGGTGCCATGTCACTTCTCAGTACGGCTGTCATCTCTGGATTATAGGTTCCGTATATATCTTCACTTGTAAGACCGGCTTCGTCCACTGTAAGTACGTCGGTCTTATCTATCTCAGGGTTATACTCTTCATCGAGGTCGTCATCATATAGTTCATCATCTGGTATATGTCTCAGAAGATCGGTTGCATCTCCATCATCTTCATCGACCTTTGTGTTGACTCTGAGTAGGTCGGTTTCTTCAGCATCATACTCATCTTCGAGTGTTGCTTTGGAATCCTTAATAAGTACGTCAGTTTCGGTTTCATCAGCTTCGTCATACATTTCTTCGCCTGCCGTAAGTATGTCCGTAGCCTGTTCCATTTCGAGAACGGATGTTGTATCCTCGCTGCCGTCCTTTGATTTCATATCCTTATATGTGAGGATTTCTGTATCTTCCTCATCAAGAGCCTTAATAGCTCTCTTTCTATCCTTTTCAGAAGTAGCTCTAGCATCCTCTGCCGCCTTTCGAGCTACCGCATCTACAGCTTCGCTTGCACGTTGCTTCTCTCTCTCAGCCTTTTCTCTCTCAAGTTTCTCTCTTTCGAGTCTATTTCTTTCAAGCTCTCCAGACAGATCATCCTTCTTCCTTCTAGATAAAAGACCTGATGTTTTCTCTTTTCTAAGAAGTCCAGATGTTCTAGCCGCCTCAGATACATCTACATCTCTTGCCTGAATATTTCCAAGGTTGAGTCTGCTTCTCTTCTTCTTAGTTGACGAAGCAGCGCCTCCACTTCTAATCTCTTCGATAGCCTTTCGCTGAGTCTTTCCTGTAACTACACCAAATGCTTTTGGAACATCTAATACAAAGAAAAGAATCACAGATAGTATCAGGAAAATGATAGCAAGGATGAGTCCTCCGAAAAATAATGCATTATATAATCCCATAGCTTACTCCTCCCCATTATCTGTATTGTCTTCGCCAGTTTCTTCTGAGGTATCTGAAGAAGATTCTGTAGTAGTTTCTTCCTTCTTCTCAATAGAACCGTCGCTTAGACCTTCCATAGTTGAGGAACGCTTGATCCAGTTAGGATTACTGCTGATTCCGTCAAGCTTGTTACCAGCTTCATATACAGCAAGGATTTCTTCCTTCTGAGCATTTGTCCATTTTCCAGGATCCTGCTGATTTGATTCAAAGTATGTATATAGGTAATTCAAATGATCCGAATACACCTTTACTGCATTTGAATTGCTTGCTCCAAGTGCATCCTCTGCAGCCTTATATGTAGCCACAGTATTATCATGATCACCTAGTTTTCCATATATATCAGCCATACGACACATATTGTTGATATAAGACTGTACATATGACTTTATAGAAGCGCTGTCAGAAGTATCTGATACATTTACTTTACCCTGTATCTGATCTATAACTTCCTGATAATAGTTAAGAGCCAACTTATAATCAGATTCATCTATTTCTTCTGCTGATTCAGCAAGTGCATAATAAATATCTGCAAGATTGCTGTTATAACTATAGAAGAAATCCGCTGTATCTTCGCCTGTATAGCTCTCAAGATCCTTAACAGCTGTGCTCATTGTTGCTTCAGCCTGCTCTGGAACTCCAGGAACACTCAGATAAGTAACATATATCTTACCTACCATCTGATAGTTCTCAAACTTCTGTCTATTATCATTTGTAAGGCTTGTGGAGTTGTAGGATGCAAATCCATTTACCTTATCAATCAGTTCATTTACATTAACATTTGTACTTGAAAGGATAAGCGCGATGCTTCCATAATAATCTGCAAGATCACCGTAATCCTCATCCTTAGAGTCAACCATGCCGAAATACTTCGCTGCAGCGTTATAATCGCCAACTTCATTGAAGTATGTGAGTCCCATCTTATAGAGAACCTCTGCATTCTGGTCAACCTTTGCATATCCATTCTTTATACGATTTGCTACGACATTTAATCCATCTTCAAGAGCCATATCCTCTTTGCTATCAATGTCGCTGTTCTCGTCAATGTATGTATCGATATACTTTGTGTATGCCTCGGCGTCTTCACCATTTAACTCAAATGCCTCACGGTACTTTGACGCTGCCTGTGAGTAGAGACCTTCTGTCTTGAAGTCATTACCCTGCTCGATGTAAGCCGCATAGTTTTCTGCATTTATCTTGTTCCTACCTGCATTTCCTACAAGTGCAAGTATTGTACAAAGCACTGTTGCACCTACTGTTGCAGAGAACATAGTGAGTCTACGCTTATGCTCAGCTATATAGCTATCATCAAGCTCTGTATAATGCTCCAAAGCATATATAAGCTCTGAACATGACTGATATCTCTCATTTGGGTTAGCCTTTGTACATTTCAAAATGATCTGTTCAAGACCTGTTGAAAGCATAGGGTTAACCTGTCTTATAGGAACCATCTCGTATGGAGGTTCCTGAGGATTCTTTCCTGTTACGATATGATAGAGTGTTGCTCCCAGATTGTAGATATCAGTACGTGCATCTGTCTTGTAGATACCACGTCCCTGAGCATCACCAAACTGCTCTGGTGCCGCATATCCTCTAGTACCGAGAGCTGTTGTATCAGCATTGTTCTCGATATCGTAGGTCTTAGCTGTACCAAAGTCGATAAGCTTTACTCCGCCATCCGGCTTAAGCATAACGTTAGATGGCTTCATATCACGATATATAATAGGAGGATTCATAGAATGAAGATATTCAAGAGCCGAAGCAAGCTCGAGACCCCACTCTATAACCTGATCCTGAGAGAAGCTTCCAACTTCCTTCAGTTTATCAGCGAGGTTCTCACCTTCTACGAAGTCCATTACTACGCAGATAGTTGAGCCATGCTTTACGATATCTATGATACGAGGGATAACTGGATGATCCACATCCTTAAGAATGTTAGCCTCTCGCTCAAGGCCCTTCAGAAGTATCTCCGTACTCTTAGAACCATCATTTTTGATTTCCTTAACGGCAAGCTGCATGTTCATGCGGTTGTTACGTGCAAGATATACAGTAGACATACCGCCTTCGCCGATTCGTCTCAGAATCTCATATTTTTCGTCTAGGACTGTGCCTTCTTTTAACATTTTCTAAACCCCATTATTTAGTCTTAATAGCTGCAACTGTTATGTTATCAGATTCCTTACGGTTCTTATCGAGTTCTGTTAGATATACGCATCCATACTTAAACTCTTCCATACTGTTAACATTTTTAGGTCCAAGTTTCTCCATAATCTCTTGATCAGAGATCTGGTGTCTGAAACCATCGGAACATACAAAGTAAACCGCGTCCCTTTGAACCTTCCCCTTAAGAAAGTCAGGTGTTACCTTAGCTGATGCACCAACGCACTGTAAGAGTACGCTTCGTCTCGGATCGACCTTTGCCTCATCCGGAGTCATTCTTCCAGCAGCCACTTCCCTTGCAACAAATGTCTGATCCTTAGTAAGGATACGAACCTTGTCATTATGAAGTTCATACACACGACTATCTCCGACATGAACGATATAGAACTCATCCTTATACATCAGTATTGCTGAAACAGTGGTTCCAAGCATTATGTTATTATCTGATCCATATATGCCGAGAAGTCTGTTTTCAGTCTGAATAATGCTGTTCCAATCATCTCTAAGTCTAAGCGCCGTAAATGTCTGCTCGACCACCTGTGAAGTAAACTCTTCATCAAACCATCTGCAAAATGATGTAATAACCTCCTTGGAAGCCAGCTCCCCCTTTGCTAGTCCTCCCATTCCATCACATACTATTGCAAATGCAACCTGACCATCAGGAGTATCTATTATTCTAATTGCAACCGAATCCTGATTTGTGCTTTTTCTAATACCAATATCGGTATTATATGTAGCAGTATATTCCATAACTACAATTATTCCCTTCTCCGTTTACTCATCTCTTAATAAAAATGTGAAGTCTTCGTCACCGAACTTAATCTTCATATCATTTTTCAGAAGAACCTCTCTGCCTGGCTCAAGTCTCTCGCCATCAACATAGGTTCCATTAGTTGAGTTGTTATCCTTCAAGTAGTTAACGCCATTTCTGCGAATAACGATAACATGAACACGGCTGATTGCTGTATTCTTCTCTATTGAGTAATCACTGTGAATTCTTGACTTACCAATCTTGAATTCATCTTTAGTGATATATATCTTCTCACCAGTTTTTTCTCTGACAAAATGAGGCTTTATCAGGTCTGCAACCGCTGACTCATATGTAGATAAATCAGGTGCTATTTCAGGTACTGGTGTCTCTTCCGTCTTTTTATCGCCTTCAGGTTCCATCTTCATGAGATCGTCGATATTGAACATCTCATCGTTCATCTCACCATCAGGTCTCTGAGGTGGCTGTACAGGTTGTTTTTGTTCTTCCTGCGCAGGCTCCTGTGGTACTTCTGGCGCTACAGGCTCCTGTGGTACCTCTGGTGCAACTGGAGCTTGTGGCTCTTGTGGCTCTTCTGGTGCTACTGGTTCAAGTAATCCATCATTAAATATTTCATCTGGGAATGTTGGTCCCTGTGGTGCCACTGGTTCCTGCATTGGCGCTGGCTCCTGTGGTGTCAGTGGTCCGGTTGTAAACATTCCATCCGTAAATACTGGTCCCTGTGGTGCCACTGGCTCCTGCATTGATGCTGGTTCCTGTGATGTCAGTGGTCCAGTTGTAAACATTCCATCTGTAAATACTGGTCCTTGTGGTGCCGCTGGTTCCTGTGGTGCAACCGGCTCCTGCATTGGCTGTGGAATCTCCGGAGCTACTGGTTCCTGCGGAACTTCATCAGTAAGTGGAAGTCCTGTCATTGGATCAAATCTTTTTACAGGTTCTGCCTCTGGTGCCACACTCTCTTCTGTGAGTGGCATTCCTGTCATTGGGTCAAATCTCTTGACAGGTTCTGGTTCCTGTACTGCCTCTGGTGCCACACTCTCTTCTGTGAGTGGCATTCCTGTCATTGGATCAAATCTCTTAATTGGCTCCTGTGCAACTGAACCATCATTAAAGATTGGCTCCTGAACTGGTTCTTCGATTACTGGTGTTTCTGGCTCCTGCACTGGTTCCTCAGCTACTGGTGCTTCTGGCTCCTGCACTGGTTCCTGCTGAACAGGTGTATCTAATGGAAGTCCAGTCATAGGATCAAACCTCTGTACTGGCTGTTCATTCTGCTGCATATTTGGATTGAACTGCTGTGGCTGACCATATTGCTGCATATTCGGATCAAACTGCTGTGGCTGACCATACTGCTGCATATTTGGATCAAACTGCTGTGACTGGCCATACTGCTGCATATTTGGATCAAACTGCGCATCTGCGACTGATCAAACTGCGGCTGACCACCGTACTGTTGCATATTTGGATTGAACTGTGGCTGACCATACTGCTGTGGCTGACCACCAAATTGCTGCATATTTGGATTGAACTGTGGTTGGCCATACTGCTGCGGCTGACCACCAAATTGCTGCATGTTCGGATCGAACATTGGTTGCTGAACCACCTGAGGTGTTGGAGGAACAACTCTGTTTCTCATAACGCCGAGTTTATCAACCTTCGCCATACCCTGTGGCTGCGCAGGCTGCATAGCGTCTCCAACCTCAAGAAGCATTTCGCTAACCATAACATTTATATCATTAAGTGAAAATCTATCTGAATTGATACATGTCAGGATCTTAGCAACATAATTGTCTGTGTCTTCTTCACGGAACTTCATGTATGAAACAACAGTTCGCAGAAAATCCGGGATTTCAGACACTTCCATAACCTGACCTTTTATAGGGATCATAAATGAGAATGTCTTAAGGGACTGTTCTTCGATATACACAAAGTCAAGATCCTTAACAACGTAGCTCACTGGAATGCTGAACTTGCCAATATCCAAACTTGTAATGATGTTCTTAAGCACTGTAAGAACTTCAACTTTAGAGAGCTGTTTCTTTAGAAATGAAGACAACTGAACAGATGATGGAATATATGCATAACATATTCTTCTTGCGTCTACATCTGAATACTGAGTCATAGCTATTCCATCAGGAATATTAGTCTTCAGTCTTTCAAGTGCCGCGTCATCTAATTCATCTGTGGGAAGCAAGTCATATCTCATGGCTATGCTAGCCCCGTTGTTCTCAAAGTAGATATTTTTCTTCTCCATTTTTACCCCCAAATTTGCCTATTTCCTAAAACGACAGGAAGTCCAGAGCCAAAATGACCCTGAACTATCCTAAAATATTATCCTAACTTAAATGTGAAGTCCTCGTCACCGAGTGTAATGGTTGCTCCATCCTTAAGAAGAACTTCTTCATCGGCTGGAACTGCCTCACCGTTCACATATGTATGATTGGTTGACTTGTTATCCTTTATGTAATAACTGTCACCCTTATGAAGAATGATTGCATGCTGACGACTAATTGCGCCATTTCCGCCTACATGGAAGTCAACACCCCTGCTTGCCTTTCCTATCTTGAATACAGGCTTGTTGATCATGATGATCTCATCTGTATTAACTCTCTTAAGGTAAGGATTGATTACATAAGCACCTTCACTACCTAAAATAGTATTCTCAACTATTTCTGTTCCCTTCTGTGTGATGTTGCTTAGCAGGCCGCCGCCTTCCTTCTTAGTTTCTGCCGCTTCCTCAGCTGCCTCGCCTTTATCCTTCTTGCCCTTCTTATTTTTGGCATCCTCGGATGATTCTTCTTCAGCTGCATGTTCAGCTTCCTCTGCAGCCGCCTCAGCTGCTGCTCTTAGCATAGCTGCCTTGCTGACCTTAACAGGTTCTGTAATAGTAATACCTGTTCCATCCTCATGGATAACTTCTTCTTCCTCTTCATCATCATCTACGACAGGTGTAGGTACTGGATTTGGAATTGGTTCTGGTTCCGGTTCCTTAACAGGTTCTGGAACCTCCTCAAGTTCGATCTCTTCTACCTCATCTTCTTCCTCTTCATCATCTCCGATTTCCGGAAGATCCTCTGCAGCTGTCGACTGAAGCTCACTCATGATATCCTTCTTCTCTTCAGCAGCGAGAACTGATGGATCTACACTATCGACTACTTCGGAACCATCATCGGTAGAGATATCATTTGTCTCACCAAATCCGATTCCTGAATCTTTCATCAGCGCTTCTGTGAGTCCGATAAGACCTCTAAGATTGAAGCTATCTCCGTTAATATATGTAAGAAGCTGTCCAACGTATGACAGATCTTCCTCTACGTTAAATCTCATTCCAGCTACCAGCTGTCTAGCAAAGCCCTTAAACTCTGTTGCTACGGAAGCATCTCCTTCAACAGGCAGGTAAAGGAACTGAATATTTAATGTGTCAGGATTTACATACATAAATCCTTTGTTGAGGATAATGTAAGAAAGCGGTATAGCGCACTCTTTGATACTTATCATTCCAAGTGAAATGTTTCTAAGCATCTTCAGTACAACCTCTTTGTTTATTACCTCTCCAGTGAACTTTTCAAGTGTCATGAGACCTGAAATATCGTAGGTCAGATAATCGAAATCATCATCTTCCTCATACAATATATCCACAATCTGTGGCATCTCATTTTCTTCGCAATAATCAAGAGCATCCTCATCAAGTTCTGTACCCTCGCCCATGATATAGGTTAGATATCTATCTTTTCCGATGTTCTTTGCAGTAAAGTAAAAGCTTCTCATGGTATTACCATACCCTCCTTTAAGTTGCGTATTCTAGTCGTCTGATTGATCATCCGCTGAATCTTCTTCGGTACTCTTCTTGAAGCTTTCGTCCGGATCAATATCCGGCTTACCATCTCCATTAGTATCAGTACCACCGATCATTGCATTGTAATGATCATCCAGTGTCTCCGAAAAGACATGTTCACCCTTCTCCTCATCTACGAGATAGAAGTAATAATAATTCGTCTCATCAGGATAGAGAACTGCTGTTATACAAGCAAGTCCTGGATTACATATTGGTCCTGCTGGCATTCCCTTATAAACATATGTGTTATAAGGTGAATCTACTGCCAAGTCACTTGATGAAAGTTCGTTAACATCGTATCTTCCATCTGTAACCGCATAGAACACTGTTGAGTCTACCTGGAATAGCATATCTGCATTAATACGGTTATAGAGAACTGATGCGACCTTAGGTCTCTCCTCATCAAGCTTTGCCTCACGCTCGACGATTGACGCAAGCGTAAGTACCTGAAACGAATTAAGCCCCCTTTCTGTTGCTTTATCCTTCATCTCGGCTGTGTAATAGGCTTCAAATGCATTTAACATCATTCTAACCAGATCACTAGCCGTTGTATTCTTAGTAATATCATATGTTGCTGGGAAGAGGTATCCCTCCAGCTTATATCTAACGCCCTGTCCGCTTGGAACATCATTTAGATAATCAAAATCAGAAGCAGTAACTGACTTAACAGCATTTACAAACTCGGTTGATGAGCAGATTCCTTCTTCCTGACACTTTGCAGCAATCATATCTATGGTATATCCCTCAGGAATAACCAGCTGCTTCAGTACCTTTGAGTCCTCATCCTCCTGAGCCATGACTTCCATCATTTCAAGAGTATTCATACCCTTGTGGAGTTTAAATGTACCGCTTCTAAGTTTTCCTCTATACTGAGAGTCCTGAAGACGCTTAACAAATGCTCTCTCAAACTTTATAAGACCCTCTTTATGAAGTATGGCTGCTATATCCTTAACAGACGAATCCTTCGGTATCTCTACCATAACCTCTTCGCCGTCGCGGCTCTCCATGCTGGTGAGCTCTTCGTTATAAGCATCCTTGTAATCATCTATATATTCATCAACTACTACGAATAGCAGAAATGCGGCCGCCAGACCGATAAGTATTTTAGCTAATTTTACCATGCGATGTACTATTTCCTCTTTCACTCGTGGGATTATCGTATAGTTACCCACTTTTACCAATATAGTCTATCATTTTTCCATCAAAATCGCAACTGTTTATGTGTGTTTTGTATGTGTTTAAACACCCTATTTCAAACAAATGAGTCAGCATTTACGTCCGACGTAACAGGTGACTCATTTTTGAGTCACTTGTTACGTCGGACGTGGTTAGTGACTCATTCGCTGAGGATTGAAACTGCGCGTTTGATTCCTTCAGTAATATCGACTTTCGCACTCCATCCAAGCGCCTCTAATCTGTCCGAATTCATGATTTCAGGAGTCTGCTTGGTGTAATCTATTTCTGGTTCTGCTCTATCTTCAGGATTAGCAAAGCTTAGTGACAACTGTCTCTCTGGGAAAGCCTCCACTGCTTTTCTAGCAAAACCACGTATCGTAACATTTCCGATCTTGCTGGAAATGTTATATGGCTGCATATTTTCACCAGATAGAAGCACGCGAAGTATAGCGCGAGCTGTATCTGTTACATAGCAGAAGGATCTGTATGGAGCACCTGCGCTCTTAAGTAAGATATTCTCGCCACGTACCACATTTGCTATAAACTGCGCCCATACTCTATCATCATCCAGAGTTGCCGCTCCAAAGATATAGCTTGGGCGAACTATCTTAACATTCATGTCGTACTGCTTAGCGTAGCTCGCTGCCAGAGTCTCTGACGCACGCTTACCCATAGCGTAACAATTCTTATAAGAATCTATATCAACATATCCCTGTGTCTCCTCAAGGAGCTCATGCGACCCATCAGTTACCGCACCATAAGTCTTAAGACTAGACACGATAAGTGTTACAGTTTTCTTCGAAGCATCACCAGTGGCATCATCCTGCTTCTTAGCAAAATCAAGTGCATTTGTTGTACCTACAAGATTTGCCTTGATAGTGCCAACAGGATCATTTTCGAAGTGCCATGCAGAAGCCTGACTTGCAGCATGGATTACATAGTCCACTCTGCCTTCTATATTAAATGGATCACAAACGTCCTGTTCTATAAGTTCAAAATCATCTCTCTCAGCAAGCTTACCGTACTTAGCTCGCGCCTTCTCGAGATTTCTTACCATTCCGACTACTCTTATGCCGCCTGCACCATCGCCAATTGCATTTATATCATTCCACAGGAGCATTGCTGCCACCATATGGTATGCGATAAAACCTGCCGCACCTGTTATCAACACGCGTCTTCCAGCCAGAAGGTTCCACTCTAATTCATCTTCCGCTATCTCGAGAACATCTTCAAACAGTCTGCCTTTAATTACGTTATCAACCCTTAGTTCTTCCCTCATACTGTCCCCTCCGTTTCGAGTATTATATATCCGAACGAGCTAACTCTTCTTCAGCAAACTCCTTAAAATGCTTATAGAAGAAACTTGCTCTAAGTGTATCCATATCTTCTGGAGTAGTAACCTTGATGTTAGTACGTTCCCCCTGGAACAATCTTACATCATGGCCCAGCTCTATAAATAGTTCGCTTGAAGAAACCGGATTCGTTATACCACGCTTCTCAGCTTCATTATGAGCCCAAAGGATTTTCTCCATTGTGTAGCCCTGTGGAGCCTGTGTGATATACATAGAACTACGCTTATAGCTCTTGCCGCAGATTTCACCATCCTCGCTATAAAGAAGCGAATCTATACTTGGAGTAACTGGAACAGCCGTTCCATTTTCCTTTGTAATCTTGATACAATTCGAGATAAGCTCCTCTGACAGCATAGGACGAACTCCATCGCAGATCAGAATGATATCGTCTGGTTTTGATGCCACCTTAGCAGTCTCCAGAACACCATTATGAATAGACTCGTATCCTGTCTCCCCGCCAGGGATTACTGCACGAACCTTCTTATACTCATACTTTTCGATTAATTCATTTAGATAATCTATCCATTCCTCTTTACAGGCTATAACGATATCATCCACTTCCGGATGCTTTTCGAAATGGCCTATAGTACGAATGATTATCGGTTTTCCTGCAACTTTGAGGAACTGTTTTGGAAGGTCATCGGACTTCATTCTGCGTCCAACACCGCCCGCAAATAGCATAGCTGTTACCATACTTTTCTCCTACATAAACTATTAGACAAGCTAACAAACTAATTCACTAACACACTAGTCAACCTGACGATAATCCTTAAGGAAGTCCTTCAGCTGTGTAGCCGCCTCGATGAGGACGCTCTTCTCTGGCAGATAAACAATACGGAAGTGATCCGGCTGTTCCCAATGGAAGCCTCCGCCATGTGTAAAGAGTATCTTCTTGTTACGAAGCACATCTAGTGCAAATCTCTCGTCGTCATGAATATTGAATCTCTTGATATCCAGTTTAGGGAAGCAGTAAAATGCAGCTTCCGGCTTAACAACTGAAACGCCTGGAATATCATTTAACAGATTAACTATACATTCACGCTGCTCATAAACCCTGCCGCCCGGTGCAACAAGAGCCTTAGTCTCGTCCATCATCTTAAGCGCTGGCGCGATAAGTGACTGTGCAGGAACATTCGAGCAAAGTCTCATAGATGAGAGCAGCTTTATTCCCTCGATGTATCCAGCTGCATTTGACTTATCCCCTGATATAGACATCCAGCCAACACGGTATCCCGCTATAAGATGCGACTTAGACAGTCCATTAAATGTTATGCATAGGCAGTCTGGAGCAAGACTCGCGATTGAGGTATGCACCTTGCCATCCATAACCAAACGGTCATATATCTCATCAGCAAATATGATGAGGTCATGCCTTTCAGCCAGCTTAACAATCTCCTTCAGTAGACTTTCTGGGTAGAGAGCACCTGTAGGATTATTTGGGTTGATTACAACAATACCCTTCGTACGAGGTGTGATTTTCCTCTCGATATCCTTTACATCTGGATACCAGCCTGCAGCTTCATCACAAAGGTAATGAACTGCGGTACCTCCTGCAAGAGTAACTGAAGCTGTCCAGAGTGGATAGTCAGGACTTGGCACGAGTATCTCATCACCATAATCCAGAAGTCCCTGCATAGAAAGAGTGATAAGTTCACTGACTCCATTTCCAGTATATATATCGTCGATATCTACATTTGGAATATTCTTTGACTTATCATATTCCAGTATGGCCTGACGTGCAGATACAATACCCTTTGAATCCGAGTAGCCTTCAGTGCTTGTCAGATTATCAGACATATCTTTAATAAGTTCATCTGGAGCCTTGAAGCCAAATGGAGCTGGATTACCGATATTAAGCTTAAGTATCTGTTCTCCCGCCGCTGCCATACGGTTTGCTTCGTCCATAACTGGACCTCTAATGTCGTAACATACGTTATTTAGCTTTACTGATTTTTCAAACTTTCGCAATATAATTCGCCTCTTCTCTTACTATATTTCATGACCTATGGACCTCTCGTCCACAAACTTATGTCATAAACCTTGAATTAGCATATCCCCACCGCAAGACTTGATTCGGCGAAAATATGCTAACCTCATTCACTTATTTAATACTCTTATAATCCGATATCCATATAAACAAATCGGATTCTCATATAATCTCTAGTTAGACTCTCCAGCAATTCCTTGCTTTACTTTGATGATTCTCACAAGAGATTCATTTAATCTCTCCTCAGATATTTCTCCTGACTTAGCAGCATCAAGTACACCCTTATAAGCCAAATCAAAATCTTCAGGCATAAGTATCATATCTACTCCAGCCTGAATAGCCATAACTGCAGCTTCGTCAGACTTATACTTAGATGAGATAGCTCCCATTTCCATAGCATCCGTAACAACGATGCCATCGAAGCCCATATCATCTCGCAGAAGATCAGTTACCATTTCCTTCGAAAGAGATGCAGGAGTATCATGGCCTGTGATGTTAGGGGCTGATATATGAGATACCATGATAAGCTTGGCTCCATCATCTATTGCATTCTTGAAAGGAACCAATTCCTCAGCCTTTAACTCATCTATAGTCTTTGTGGTAAATGCAGCTCCAAGGTGTGTGTCCCCAGCAGTTGCTCCATGTCCAGGGAAATGCTTATATGTAGCAGTTATTCCCTTAGACTCAAGTCCCTTAGCTACTGCAATTGACATTCTTGATACTGTATCTACATCACTACCAAATGATCTATACTTAACTATAGAATTCTCTGGATTAGTAAGCACATCAGCAACTGGAGCAAAATCGATATTGAAGCCAAGTTCTGATAGGTATGTACCTATAGTAACACCAACCTGCTTTGCATCATCGACAGTTCCATTTGCACCTATCTCAGACATATTGCCTGCATTTGTCACATTAAAACGACCGCTGCCAGCAACTCTGGATACGCTACCACCCTCTTCATCAACACAGAGGAACATAGGAAGACCTATACGATCCTCGCTATATGCGTTGGTGTTCGATAGCATTTCCTTAACCTGTGAAGGTGACTGAAGGTTATCTCCCATGTAAATGACACCACCTACAGGAGTTTCATCGACAGCCTGCTTAGTCATATCTCCAGCCATAGTTACTGCTGTATTATCAGTCAAAGCATCTGGAGTAATGATGAATAGCTGAGCAACCTTTTCTTCAAGTGTCATGCTATCTATCATATCCATGATAGCCTTATCTTCAGGTGATACATCCTCTACTTCAGTTTCCTCTGCATCAGTACTTGTAGCCGGTTCATCCGGAGTCTGCTCCAGGGACTCGCCAAGCGTACTCTGCTCTGATACTTCTGTAGAAATGTCATCAACCACCGTCTCTTCAGTGACGCTAGCCGCATCTGCAGTTCTTATTTCATTTTTATTTACCTGACTTATGCCTCCTTCACCTAGCACAGCACATAGCCCTACCATTATTAGGCCAGTCAGGATAAAGATAAAGTTTCTTACTTTTTTATTCACTATGATTTCTCCGCTTTAGAGATCTGAAAACGCTTCAAATCCAGTTTACAGAACATAATCAGAGATATTTTACCATCATATAATAAAAAAAGCCACAACATTTTGTGGCTTTTTAGGAATTTCACTCTATTTTATACAAAATGAGTCACTCACCTTTAATGGCAAGTGACTCAATGTCATACTTAATCTACATCTACAGAAGAAGCAAAGTAACGAGCTCCCTCTCTACGAACCTCTGCATCACGGATGCTATAGATATTGTCGTAGTTATTAATAAGCAGCTCTACGATATATCCTGACATAGCTCCCGTCTCAACATAGTCAGTAAGAGTCTTTATTACTTCTTCCTTGGACATACCAGCACGGTAAGATCTAATCTCGGCAACAGCTGAGAAGATATCAGCTATGGCTATAATTCTTGCACCCATAGGAATATCATCAGCTTTAAGTCTGAATGGATAACCATATCCATTTAACTTCTCATGATGAAGCGAAGCCCACTTACCTATCTGTCCAAATCCCTCAACGTTCTTAAGAAGAAGGTGAGTATAATATGCATACTCCTTTACGATATTAAACTCCTCATCGGTCAGCTTATCATTTTTCTCAAGAACAGACTTTGGAACCTTGAGCTTTCCAATATCATGAAGATAGCCAGCAATCATCATCATCTTGCACTCATCTTCAGACATACCCATGATCTCAGCGAGTCGTACCGCAGTAGCCGCAACGCCCGAAGAGTGCATAGCCGTGTATGAACTTCTGAAGTCTATGATACGCGACATGAATCGAGCAAGTTCTATACAGTCATCCAACGTAACAGTCTTTTCATCAGAAATGTAGTTAAGGAAGATTTCTGGCTGATGAAGAACCTCCATCCAGACATATTCCTTCTCAGCAAATCTAAGGAAAGCCTCTACAATCTGTGAGCTCACAGACTCCCCAGCGAGATCTGAGATTGTATCACATATATCTTCAACCTGATTGAGGGCCGCATCCCGCGGATCCAGCATAGCTGCCACTCTATCTGATATATCAATTATCTCAGCAAAATCTTTATATTTATCAAATCCGTATACGCTCTCGTCCGTTTCAGTCTCTGGATCAACGATACGAAGGACTTCGCATACTACCTTCAGTCTCTGAACATCACCTATTATTCCCAGGCCAGTAGTAGCAACATCCTTAAAGTAATATCTTTCCTGATCAGAAGTCTTCTCAGGCATCATTCCAACACCTACATCATAAAAAAGACTCGCATATAGAAGTTCCTTCTTATCTGATTCACTGTAGTCCATCTCATTTGCTATATTATAAGCAAGATAGGCCACTCTTTGATGAAGCTTCTCAGTTTCTGGTCTGAGCAGGTTCATCGCATTAGCATAGCAGGCTGCCATATCCCTCATATTCGTAAACTTCTTCTCCAATATATGTAGCCTCCCGACTTTTTATATTCCCCAATCTTACTTCCTTTACAGGAAAACCCATACACCATGATTATAACATTTCTGAGCCTTTTTTCATATCTTTTTATGCTTTTTTATTATCTCATCAATCATATCACTTTTTTCTTTATAATCAGGAGATGACTTAAAGACCTTAAGCCTCTTCTTGCTATCGCAATGCCCCGAACATGAGCCATGATCCGGACATCCGCCACACGTTCCATTTTTATAGAGATAAAGAGCCGCTAACACAAAAAGGATAGCAACAACCAAAAATGCAATTATTGTTGGAATATTCATATAAAAGTCTCCCGGTTAGATAAGTTTAACTATAAGTGTATGATACACGCCAGTTCATTTGATGTCAACCGAAAGGCTGCCAAGAAAAAAGAGGTTTAAGCAATAAAATCTTGCATTCATGGTTAAATTATGCTAACATAGATTAAGTTTTATGACATTGTTTAAGAATGTTTAACATCATTTAACAGATTTTCAGGGAGGTTATACACATACTATGGAGATTCACCAGTCTGCCGAAGATTACCTTGAGGCAATACTAATGATTAAAGAAAAGAAAGGTTACGTTCGTTCTATAGACGTCGCTAACCAGTTGGGGGTATCAAAACCAAGCGTAAGTTACGCAACAAAGAGGCTTAGAGAAAATGGATATATATCATTTAATGAAGATGGTATGATATCTCTCACAGATTCCGGAATGGAAATTGCTCAGAAAATATACACTAGACACAAGGTATTAACTAATTTATTTAAATATCTTGGTGTTCCAGAAGATATAGCCGCTGAAGATGCATGTAAGATAGAACATGACCTCAGCCCTGAAACATTTGATGCTGTATGCAAGTACATCAAAGATAAAGGTTTAGCTTTTGAATAAAAAAATTAACCGCCAACCACTGAAGTAAATCTTCAAGGGTTGGCGGATTTTTTTATCTAAGTAATTAGCTTATGCAGAAAGACCAGTATATAACTGATAATACTTACCCTTCTGCTCAAGAAGCTCATCATGAGTTCCACTCTCTATAACTCTACCCTGTTCAAGAACCATGATGCAATCACTATTCTTAACTGTCGAAAGTCGATGAGCTATAACAAATGTAGTTCTGTTAGCCATCAGCTTATCCATACCTTCCTGAACCTCACGCTCAGTACGAGTATCAATTGAAGATGTAGCCTCATCCAGAATAAGTGCCGGCGGATCAGCAACAGCGGCGCGGGCTATGGCAAGCAGCTGTCTCTGTCCCTGACTCAGGTTACCACCATCGCCAGTCAGCATAGTATTGTAACCATCTGGCAGCTGGCGAATGAAATGATCCGCATTAGCAAGCTTTGCTGCAGCGATACATTCTTCATCTGTCGCATCCAGACGACCATAACGGATATTCTCCATAACCGTTGTAGTGAAGAGGTGTGTCTCCTGAAGAACAAGTCCCAGGGAACGTCTTAGATCCCCCTTCTTTATCTTATTTACATTTATATTATCAAATCTTATCTTACCATCCTGAATATCGTAGAAACGATTTATAAGATTGGTAATAGTTGTCTTGCCCGCTCCAGTCGAACCAACGAATGCAATCTTCTGTCCAGGCTTTGCATCAAGTGAAACATTATGCAGCACCGTCTTCTCAGGAACATAACCGAAGTCGACATCATCCATGAAGATAGCACCTTCAAGTCTCTGATATGTGATACTTCCATCGGCCTGGTGCTGATGCTTCCAAGCCCAAACACCGGTTCTCTCTGTAGTCTCAGTAAGATTACCATCAGCATCTTCCTTAGCATTAACAAGAGTTACATAGCCATCATCATCCTCTGGCTTTTCATCCAGAAGCTTGAATACTCTGTCCGCACCAGCAAGTGCCATAATAATGGAGTTAAACTGCATAGACACCTGATTGATTGGCATATTGAAACCCTTGTTGAAGGTAAGAAATGATACGAGTCCACCTATAGTAAGTGGAGCAATGCCTGTAAATGCAGCCCCCTTAACTCCAAACTGTGTAAGAATCAGGAAAGCTCCTACAACAGTACAGATTACATAGCTCAAGTTACCTATCTGAGCAACTGATGGCATCAGGATATTTGCATACTTATTTGCCTTATATGCACTATCGAAGAGTTCTTCATTTAACTTATTAAACTCATCGACGCTTTCCTTCTCATGGCAGAATACTTTGACAACCTTCTGGCCAGTTATCATTTCTTCTATATATCCATTCTCGCGTCCGAGATTCTTCTGCTGCTTTACGAAATACTCACCACTCTTCTTTGAGAGTCCAACTGTTACCATCAGCATGAATCCAACCATTAAAAATGATACGATGGTAAGTGGTACATTTCGAATTATCATACAAACTATAACACCTACGACAGTAAGTGCACTCTGAATCAGTGAAGGTAAGCTCTGGCTTACAACCTGACGAAGAGTATCTACGTCATTTGTATATACCGACATGATATCGCCGTGGGTATGTGTATCAAAGTAACTTATAGGAAGTGACTGCATGTGTTCAAACAAGCTGTCACGGATTCGGCGCAGGGTTCCCTGTGATACATTTACCATAATTCTGTTGTATGCATACGTTGATGCAACACCTATCGCATAGAAGCCTGCTGTCTTAAGGATTGCATACATAAGCGGCGTAAAGCTAGGCGTTCCGCCATTCTCTACAGTCTTAATCATCGGTTCAATATACTGATCAATCAGAACCTTCATAAACATGGTTCCTTGAAGATTCGCTAAAACGCTCACTAAAATGAGCACAAAAACAAGAATCAGTTGAACACCGTAATTTTCAAACACATAACTCATCAGGCGTTTCATAACCAAGCCTGGATTTTCAACCGCAGGCTTCATGCCTCTTGGAGTTCGTCCCTTCGGACCTCTTGGAGCTGCCATACTTATCTCTCCTATTCTTTATCAAAATCGCCACTACCGCCCTGCTGCGATTCATAGACATCGCGATAGATTTCATTTGTTGCCAACAGTTCTTCGTGACTTCCAAAGCCATTTATACGGCCGGCTTCCATAACTATTATCTTATCAGCATCCATTACACTGGATATACGCTGAGCAATTATCAGTTTTGTAGTTTCAGGAATATACTTCTTAAATGACTCTCTTATACGAGCATCCGTTGCTGTATCTACAGCACTGGTTGAGTCATCAAGTATAAGGATCTTAGGTTTCTTCAGAAGAGCACGCGCAATACATATACGCTGCTTCTGTCCACCAGATACATTTGATCCTCCCTGTTCAATCTTTGTATTGTAACCATCAGGGAAACTTTCAATAAAGTCATCAGCTGAGGCGAGTCTTGCAGCCTCCTGACATTCCTCATCTGTAGCCTCTTTGTTACCCCAACGAAGGTTCTCATATATAGTTCCGGAGAAGAGGACATTTTTCTGAAGAACAACGGCTACGTTATTACGAAGAACTTCCATATCGTATTCACGTACATCATATCCACCTACCGAAACTGAACCATCAGACACATCATAGAGACGGCTGATCAGATTAACAAGACTAGTCTTCGAACTACCAGTTCCACCGATTATACCTATAGTCTGACCAGACTCAATATGAAGATTTATATCATCAAGAACAGGAGCCTCTGAGTTTTCGTCGTATCTAAATGTAACATCCTTAAAATCTATGCTTCCATCCTTAACCTCAAGGATTGGTTCTTCAGGATTCTTCAGAGTACTATCTTCATCTAAAACTTCAGCCACACGCTTCGCGCTGGCAGCAGACATAGTAATCATAACGATAACCATAGTGAGCATCATAAGACTCATAAGAATCTGCATACAATATGCAAGAAGCGTAGAAAGATTACCAGTTGTAAGAGCTCCTGTTGTTCCAAGGCCATTAACTATAAGCTTTGCACCAACCCAGCTTACCATCAATATACAGAAATAGATGGTAGACTGCATAAGAGGCATAGTAAGTGCCATGATGCATTCAGCCTTCTTAAAGAGCTGATAGATCATACCACTCGCCTTCTTGAAACGCTTTGTCTCGTAATCTTCACGAACGAATCCTTTTACAACACGGATAGCCGATACATTTTCCTGTACGCTTTCATTCATTTCATCATACTTAGGAAATGCTTCTGTAAAGTACTTAGTAACTCTTGAAACGAGTGTTCCTCCAACTATTGAAAGGAAGATAACCGCACCAAGATAAACCACAGAAACTCTTGGACTGATCATCATAGCCGCAACCATCGCAACAATCAGATTGATAGGTGCTCTAGTCATCATTCTAAGAGACATCTGATAAGCATTCTGAATATTAGTTACATCTGTTGTAAGTCTTGTAACAAGGCTGGCAGATGAGAATCTATCTATATTTGCAAATGAAAAATCCTGAATATGAGCATACATATCACGACGAAGATTCTTAGCAAGTCCAGCTGACGCAAGTGCACCATACTTTCCGCCCATGACACCTGCGAATAGAGAACCTAGTGCAAGAAGTATCATAATACCGCCGTACATAAGTATATGCTGCATATCGATGGAATCTTCAGATATAGCCTCCGTAACCGCTTCTGCAGCCGCTCCTGCCTGGCCATCAGACATATCTATGATCATACCCATAACTATAGGTATAAGTGTCTCGAATATAACCTCGAGAATCATAAAAAATGGAGTAAGCAGCGATGCTGTCTTAAACTCCTGAACTTCTTTTAGAATAGTTTTTATTGCTTTCAACGAGCCTAACCTCTCTCATACTCAAAATCGAATAGAACATATTTTAACACCATTTTGATTTCTTTACAATGTACGAGAATTGAATTATAATTAAAAGGCTTTGTGCAAAAATGGTAGAAAGGATATCGACATGATTGAATATAATATAGGAATTATGGGCGCTGGCTACATAGCCGGTGTCATCGCAAAGGTGCTGAAGGACATGAACGGCTTCTGTCCTTATGCTATAGCAGCCCGCGAAGAATCTAAGGCAAAGGAGTTTGCTGAGAAGTACGAGATTGAGAAAGCATATGGCTCTTACGAAGCTATGCTAGAGGATCCAGATGTTGAGCTTGTTTATATCGCAACCGTAAATTCTAACCACGTTGAACTCGCTAAGAAATGTATAGATGCTGGAAAGCCAGTCTTCGTAGAGAAGCCTATCTCATATAATGCTAAGACTGCTGCAGATCTTCTCAAGTATTCTACAGAGAAGGGTGTCTTCTGTGGCGAGGCTATGTGGCTGAGATATAATCCACTTATGAACTTCGTAGTTGATAATCTTAAGAAGAATATCATCGGTGATGTAAGATGTGTTACTGCTAACATCGGTTATAACCTTGGTGGTAGAGAGCGTCTTCTAAAGCCTGAGCTTGCAGGTGGTGCACTTCTTGACATTGGTGTATATCCTATCACAGCTGTATTCATGATAATGGGAGGCGGCCCAATAAATGTAGTTGCTGAACCTATCATCACTACTACAGGCGTAGATGCTTATTCATCAATCTATATGAGATACCCTCAGGGACGTTCAGCATATATCACTGTATCTATGACAACAAGTCTTGATAAGAGATGTATCATTTACGGAACACACGGAAGAATAGAAATAGATAACGTCAACAATCCTTCTCTTGTTACAGTCTACGGACCTGATGGTAAGTCTAGAGCTGAAATGAAGCCAGCGGACGACGCTAAGACAGGTTATGAATACGAGTTCAAGGCAGCTAGAAAGGCCGCTATTGCAGGAAATATTGAAACAGAAGAACTCTCAATCAGAGATACTATAGAGATTTATAGATTTATAGATGCTATCCGTTATACATGGAATCTTCCATTCCCTCTTCCAGAAGAGCCTGAGAAGAAGCCAATGAAGACAGAAAGCTTAAATCCTGAAACAAAGAATGCATAATATAAAAGGCACCCGGTTTTAAACCGAGTGCCTTTATTCTTTATCTACGCTTATAACTTACTGCTTAGCCATAATAGCTATAAGATCCTTAGCTTCTATCTGTCCAGGAGCACTAGCAGAACCTCCGATAGTTGCAAATGTTAGCGCACTACCGCATTCTTTTCCATGAGTACGTGATGGTAATCCATGAGCCCCCATAGCAATCAGAGCTACCGGCTTAGTTCGTTCGATAACCATTCTTTGATTCATTTCCATGATACGTCTGGTATCAAATTGATTCTTTGGCATCATCGCCATCTTTAATATATCTCCACCAAGTATATCCATTTGACGAAGCTTCTCTTCTATCTCTGCATCGTGAGGCGTATCCTGAAAGTCGTGATATGACAGGACTACCTTTACATTTCCCGCATGAAGTCTGGTAGTTGCTCTGGCGATATTGTAGTTACCTACGACAGCTTCAACATCCACCATATCCACCATACCGGATGAGACAACATTTTTCATAATATCTTCCATGCCCATATGAACACGGTCATTTCTTATCTCGCCGCCCTGTTCCTCACTTCTAAATGTAAAAAGAATCAGTCTATCTGGGAAAAGGGTCCTAAGATGTCTCAGGATATTAAAGACATTTGTGGTCTCAGCTATATTTCCATAATAATCAGCGCGCCACTCTATAACAGCAATTCTAAGATCAGGACGATTAGCATATAGTGCATCGAGTCTATCAATCTCCATACGGATAATCTTGGACATAGCAAAAATCTCCTCGCCCGTGCGGCCTAAAAGTGGCACACAGATTCGTGGAGTTCCATCGCCAAAAGTAAAATCTTTAATTGTAACGGTTTTTGTTTCCAGACTCATATTACAACCTACATAGATTTTTCCGATATTATAAACCAAACTGCTTTATTATTAAAGTCATAATCACAACAAATACAATCTCAAGTCCCGCAAAGAATAATGCAATATACGGAACCTTCCATCCCATATTCTTCCTTAACTGGTCATGAAATGGGAATCTGACATTCTTTAGAAATGTAACTTTAGACTTTGTAAGTCTAAGAAGCACAAGTCTCAGAAGTCCAAGACCTCCATCAAAGATAAATACCAGTGACATCAGAAGAAAACTAAATGGGTGTCCCGACATCATAGCTAGTATTGCCATCCAGAAACCAATAGTTCTGGATCCTGCATCTCCCATGAGAACCTTGCTTGGATTCCAGTTATATGCAAGATATGCAACCAGAATAAAAGCAAATACAAGACCTGCAGCCGAAAAGTAGGTTCTCTTGAATATATAGGCATAACCTACAAACTCAATTGCCGAAACAGAACCACACAGGCCATCTACACCATCCGAGCAATTAGTTACATTTATGGATGCCCATATAAGTGCAGTTGCAAGCACAACATAGAGTACCTTAGGTATGTGAATCTCATTTCCGAAGAATACTACATCTGTTGAATTGAAAAGTACAAATGTTACTGATGCAGTCACGGCAAGTACAAGGTCGAGCATTCCCTTGATAAGTTCCCCCCATGGAGCTCTCGCCACATCATCGAGGTAACCCATCATCATCATAAGAAATGATAGACACAGGAAGAAGGCAAACCCGCCACTCTCAGCATGACCTTCCATCGTGAAGTTCACTGGGAACAGCAGGAAGATAAGCAGCAGCCACACGATTACCATAAGAAGTCCTACACCGGTAACCTTGCCGCTGGAGCCCTTGTTAACCTCTATCTTATTGCCATCTTTATCAGTTACAAACTTTCCGCCATCCCTTGGAAGAAATCCAAAGGGCCTAGCCAAAAGTATAAATGTCAGAATAAATGCTGCAACAGCTGTCAGCACTATTATTTTATTTTCGCCCAGCTTATCGCTAAGTATTCCATACAACATATAAATCAAGTCTCTTTCTATATTATAGATCAATCTATTATAGATTTATTAGTATGTACGAGCTTCCTCTTCGCCATTCATTACACGAAGAGCACCCTGAGCAAGCGCAAGAAGTTCATCTTCACCTGGATAGATTGTAACAGGTGCGATAAATGAAACTCTTTCCTTAATATCAGCTGTAACCTGCTCACCATAAGCGATACCGCCAGTCAGGATGATCTGATCAACCTTACCCTTAAGAACAGTTGCCATAGCGCCGATGTCCTTACTAACCTGATAGATAAATGCATCAAATACAAGCTTTACATTTTCATCAGTAAGGCTTCTCTTGTAAACCTCCTGAGCGTTGTTTGTACCTACAAGAGCATTGTAGCCACCATTTCCGATAAGCTTCTTCTTAATTTCATCCTTTGTATACTTACCTGAGAAGCATAAATCAACAAGAGCTGCAGGTGGAACCCCACCAGCTCTTTCTGGTGAAAATGCGCCTTCTCCAGAAAGTGCATTGAAGACATCAACTATTCTTCCGCCAGTGTGTGCACCAACAGATACACCACCACCCATATGTACAACAATTAAGTTAAGATCTGTATAAGCCTTACCAACTTCCTTTGCATATCTCTTGGCAACAGCCTTCTGATTAAGAGCATGGAATATAGATACTCTAGGAAGTTCTGGAACACCAGAGATTCTTGCAACTGGTTCAAGCTCATCTACAACTACAGGATCAACGATATAAGAAGGAACTCCAACCTCATCAGCAAGAGCCTTTGCAAGTATACCACCGAGATTTGATGCATGCTCACCGCCTACGCCAATCTTAAGATCCTCTATAAGTTTATCTGTAACTGCATAAGTTCCACTTGGGATAGGCTTAAGAAGACCACCACGTCCAACGATTACATTGAAGCTTGAAAGTTCCTCGCCCTTATCCTTAAGGAATGCAAGTATCATTTCCTTACGAAAATCAACCTGATCTACTATCTTATCAAACTGAGCTATCTCCTCAGTAGTATGTCTCAGAGTTTCCTCTGAAACAAGTGTTTCATCTTCAAATATACCAAGCTTAGTTGAAGTTGAGCCTGGATTTATAATAAGTGACTTTATCATATCTTTCTCCTATACTTCCAAGGACAAAAGTTCCTTGGTCAATTATTTATTCTTCTTAAGTGAATCAGCAACAAGTGCACCAAGTGCAAGTGAATTAACCTTTACTTCAAAGCTATCTGAACGAGATGTCAGGATAACTGGCGCAGCAGTACCTGTGATAAGATTACCATTCTTAGTCTTTGAGAAATGAACCAGACCCTTGTAAAGGATATTTCCAGCATGAATATTAGGGAAGAGAAGCACATCAGCATCTCCAACTATCTTACGGCCAGTAGCGCCCTTATGCTGAGCAGCCTCTGGACATGTTGCAAGATCCATAGAAAGAGGTCCGTCAACGATACATCCTGTAATCTCTCCTCTTTCATTCATCTGTCTAAGCTCATCAGCCTCAACAGTCTCAGGCATCTTAGGATTAACAACCTCAACAGCTGCAAGTGGAGCAACCTTTGGATTCTCGATACCACAAGCATTACATATTTCAACTGTATTCTTGATGATGCTTGCCTTATCTTCAAGTGTTGGATAAGGAACAAATGCTACATCAGTAAGGAACAGAAGGTGGTCAACACCTTCAATCTCGAATACACATACATGGCTAAGAGGCTTACCAGTACGAAGTCCAACTTCCTTATCAAGAACTGAACGAAGGAAATCCTTAGTATCTATAAGACCCTTCATGTACATATCAGCCTTACCATCATGTACAAGCTTAACAGCCTCGTGAGCTGCCTCAATCTTATCCTTAACATCGATAAGCTCATACTCATCAAGATTCATGCCGATTTCCTCAGCAATAGGCTTAATAAGATCCACATCACCTACTAAGATAGAATCAGCAATTTCTCTCTCCTTAGCAGCCTTAACAGCAAGAAGAACTTCATCATCCTGTGCAACCGCAACAGAAACCTTCTTCTTCTCGACCTGTGAAAGTCTAACAAGAAGATCATCAAAACTTTTACTCATAACATTTCCTCTTTTCTATATTTAATTATTTTTCTTATCTAATCTATCTACGATAAACTGAGCTACAAATGGGGCTATAGTCAGTAATACCGCTATAAGAGCAAGACTCTTATCAGAGTTACTCTTCCTTAGAGCCTTCATATAAGCCGACTTGATATCCTTACGCTCACGCTTCTCAGCCTTCTTAGCAGCTTTCTTCTCTTGCTTACGAATCTTCTTTGCATTTTTCCTTGCAAGATTCACGGCTCTCTTTGCTTTGGTTACGCCACTTTTCTCCATATACTCCCCCTAGTCCCAAGAACAACCATAACTCGTTATATTGTACCATTATTGTACGTAAATTAAAAGATTAACTCCAAATGAATGACAGATAACTTATGAGTGCAGCAATCCCTACCATCACAAGAAAAGGAACAGTACCTATAATAGTTTCCTTAACCCCCTTCTTATGAACTCTATCATTTCCGATAAATCTATGTACGCCGTCCTTCTCTATAAGTTCGACTTCTTCGCCCTTCTCATAGCAACAAAACATAGGACTCTGCTTTGCGTAGACAGTATTACCATTCTTAGTCTTGATGGTCATCTCTATCACAGCCCTATGAGTCATCGGATCCTCAACTTTTTCCATGGACTTTATCTTGCCTGTCACAACATTCCAGCCCTTAATCTTTCTTTTCTTTCTATGTGCACTTCCAGCTGTTGCATAGAAGAGCTCCACCAAGAAAACTATTACAAATATTACCGCAACTATATTCCTTACCATTTATCTCATTTCCATATAATATATTATAGTATTGAAGATAACTCCCATACAGAAAGTTCTTCAACGCACACGTCAACGATTATACGATAAAATGTAGTAAAAATCTAGGACTCTATAATATCAGCATACTCATCAAGAAAATCCTGAAGTTCCTTCATATCTATCTTTATATCCCCATCAAATATATCTATCCCAATCTTTTTATCAAAACCGAAGATTTCAATACTTTCCTTATCGAAGTTATACTTAACAACCTGCTTAGCCTTATCATCAATCATCCAGTATTCTACGACGCCAGATTCTTTATACTTCTTAGTTTTTATGAACATATCTTTACTTCTTGTTGATGGCGACAGAATCTCGATGACAAAACGAGGCACCCATGGCAATTCATTTCCATCTTCATCAGTTTTTATATCATCAGAACATTTAACAAGAATATCTGGTTGCACAACCGTTGTTGGCCCATCTTCAAAGTCAAGACGAACATCAAAAGGAGCCACAAATGTCAAACATCTCTTTTTTCTTTTACGCAGTTCATTCGAGAGAAATGTAGAGAGATGCATTGAAATAGCCTGATGTGTACTCGAAGGCGCAGCTAGATCATAGATAACACCATCGATCACCTCTACCCTCTTACCCTCAGGAAGCTCCATTGCAAGATAATCCTCATATGTATAACCTGACTGCATATTCATAGAATCCAAACTCCCAGAAAGTATTTTCCCTTTTCCAAAAATATTATATCTAGGTTTTGAATCGTGTAATTCATATATTTTATCAGGAATAAATGCAAGACTAAGTTTCTTCAGTGTACTAATTCTTGGATTTGCATCATCAGAGCCAAATATCTTCTGAACAGAACTTATAGAGACTCCTGAAGCTCTCGCAATCTCTTCATATGACATATTATTCTTCTTTCGAAGACTTTTCATTTCATCTAAAGATAACATAGTTTCTGCCCTCCTTTATTATACTGATAGCATTTTGCTATCATTATAATATCATTTCGCGATTCATATTACAATATCCAATACTGGAGCTAACAAAACACCCTCGAGAGGAGTCTCGAGGGTGTTTTGTTTCAATCTATTCGATTAATGTATACGAGAACTTACAGCTGAGGACCAGCAGCAACAAGTGCCTTACCAGCTTCATTTGTCTCATACTTCTTGAAGTTCTTGATGAATCTCTCAGCAAGATCCTTAGCCTTAGCTTCCCACTCAGAAGCATCAGCATATGTATCTCTAGGATCAAGAATCTCTGTTGATACACCTGGAAGTGATGTAGGTACTTCGAAATCGAAGTAAGGAATCTTCTTTGTCTCAGCCTTCTTGATATCTCCATTAAGGATAGCATCGATGATACCACGAGTATCAGGAATTGAGATACGCTTTCCTGTTCCGTTCCAACCTGTATTTACGAGGTAAGCCTTAGCTCCACTCTTCTCCATCTTCTTAACAAGCTCTTCAGCATACTTTGTTGGGTGAAGCTCAAGGAATGCCTGTCCGAAGCAAGCTGAGAATGTAGGTGTTGGCTCTGTGATTCCTCTCTCTGTACCAGCAAGCTTAGCTGTGAATCCTGAAAGGAAGTAATACTTTGTCTGCTCTGGTGTAAGGATAGATACTGGAGGAAGTACTCCAAATGCATCTGCTGAAAGGAAGATAACATTCTGAGCATCTGGTCCAGAAGACTTTCCATTTACCTTAAGAGCGATGTTGTTGATGTGATCGATTGGATAAGATACACGAGTATTCTCTGTAACTGTCTTATCATCAAAGTCGATTTTTCCAGCTGCATCTACTGTTACGTTCTCAAGAAGAGCATCTCTCTTGATAGCATTGTAGATATCTGGCTCTGAATCCTTATCAAGGCCAATAACCTTAGCATAGCAACCACCTTCGAAGTTGAATACACCGTTGTCATCCCAACCGTGCTCATCATCTCCGATAAGAAGTCTCTTAGGATCTGTTGAAAGAGTTGTCTTACCTGTTCCTGAAAGACCGAAGAAGATTGCTGTGTTCTTTCCGTCCATATCTGTGTTAGCTGAGCAGTGCATTGAAGCCATACCCTTAAGTGGGAGGTAGTAGTTCATCATAGAGAACATACCCTTCTTCATCTCACCACCATACCATGTATTGATGATAACCTGCTCACGGCTTGTGATGTTGAATACTACAGCTGTCTCTGAGTTAAGACCAAGCTCCTTGTAGTTCTCAACCTTAGCCTTTGAAGCGTTATATACTACGAAATCTGGCTCGAACTTCTCAAGCTCGTCTGCTGTTGGCTGGATGAACATGTTCTTGATGAAATGTGCCTGCCAAGCAACCTCAACGATGAAACGAACTGCCATTCTTGTATCTTCGTTAGCACCACAGAAAGCATCTACTACGAAAAGCTTCTTGTTTGAAAGCTCCTTCTTAGCGATTTCCTTAACTGCTGCCCAAGCTTCCTGAGAAGCAGGATGGTTATCATTTGGATACTCATCTGATGTCCACCATACTGTGTCCTTTGAATTCTCATCCATAACGATGAACTTATCCTTAGGTGAACGACCTGTATAAATACCTGTCATAACGTTAACAGCGCCAAGCTCTGTCTCAGCACCCTTCTCATATCCCTCGAGTGATGGATCCATCTCATACTTGTAAAGATCCTCAAATGATGGATTATGGATAATCTCTGTTGTACCTGTGATACCATACTTAGTTAAATCTACGTTTGCCATCTTTAATTTTCCTCCTTGAAACATTTATCTTTAATAAGATTTTGTACATAAGTTAAGGCGTTGAAGCTAGTTAAAACAAACTAACACCAACGCCTTCTAGTATAATTTTTCTAAGATAATAAGTCAAGCATCACTTATCTGTTTTCACGAATATATTCATCAATTTTCTCACGAAGGAACTTGAACTGGCATGGGCCTGCATCAAGCACAGCTTTGTGGAACTCTTTCTCATCAAACTTGCTACCAAGTTCATCCTCTGCGTAGAGGCGAAGCTCTTCCATCTCATAGAATCCTGTAGTATAGCTAAGGTATGCACCCGGATCACCTGTTACTGTTGTCATCATATCTTCAGCAACTTCCTGCTCCTTACCTTCATTTACTTTACCAGTAAGGTATTCAGCAACCTGATCAACATCCCAACCTTCGTAGTTAACGCCTATATCGATTCGACCCATCATAAGATATCCAAGATCTGTATCTATCTGACAAAGCTTTCCAACGAAATCGTCATAATCACTGCCAGTATCAAGCGTCTCTTCCTTAAGAAGATAATTACTTGAGTAAACTGCCCATCCTTCAATATATCCAAGATTGAATGCAAGACTTCTTGCAGGGTTCGGATTAGTATTACGGAAGTACCAGAACTGGAACATATGTCCAGGAGTACCCTCGTGAGCAAGTGTATTAAAACGATCAGTTGTATATGTTGGGTTCACAACTATCTGGTTAAAGTTTGGATCATCAACAGGACATATCTGGTAGTAAGCCATGGTAGTCTCACTAATCTTAGATACACTGTCTGACATATACTTAATCTCAAATGGAATAGTTCCCTCGATAGGATACTTATCCATGTAATTCTCCTGAAGCTCAGTAACAAGATCTGAGATATCCATGCTGTCATACTTCTCAAATGCCTCATCACTATGTTCAACGTACCAGTCATATCCTTCAGGATTTGAATAATAGAGACTTGACATATCTGTGATAAGCTTATCCCATCTATCATCCATATATTCCGCCTCTTCTTCTGGTGTCTTAGAAGAACCTGAATACTTAGGATAAACATATTCAGCATAGTAGTCCTTACCACCATCGTAGAAGCAAAGACCCTTATCGTTTTTACCAGTACCCTTCAGTTCCTCGATAGCAGCCTTGAGGTCTTCGTATGCAGGTATAATCACATCAAGTACATTTGACTTGTTCTGTTCCTTATAAGAAGCCTTCTCTTCATCAGAAAGGAAATCAACTGCATCTATCTTTTCATCAAATGATTCTATAAGGACGTGGTCTTCCTTATTCTTGATAAACTCATCGCACTGATCAATTACCTTATCAGCTACGGCATCATTCATAAAGTATCCAGCGTCTGACTTCTCATACTCAAACTCAATCAGAGTGTCAAAGTAATCTCTTACCTGTGCAGAAAATGCTACATAGTCATCAACATCCTTCTTATCATCAAATGGAAAGTCAACGAAATTACTTGTAAGATTCTCCTGTTCACCTCTCATAGGTGAGAATGGCTCATAGAAGTATATATTGTCATAAAGCTTCATATTTCTCTCATACTCATCCTTAAGAGTTTTAAATGTAAATGTCTCATCCTCAGTAAGTGTGACATCTTCAAACTCCATCAGACGGTTATAGAAATCCTCATCCTTCTCTTTTGATTCAGCTACGGCATCTTTATCCATTCTTGGATCACCAAGAGTCGCAACCTCCATCTCAGCTTCAGCTTCAGGGAATGAATCTCTATGCTTCACTAATGAATTATAGGACAGCGTATCAGATGTGATACCATTCATGAAGTACTCTTCGAGAAGTGCCTGGAATTCAGCATTTTCTTCAGTAGCATAATCTACCGGATCATCTTCTGGCACTGAAGATGTTGTATCACCTTCAGTTGTCTTCTCTTCTTTATCTTTATCCTTATCCTTCTTGCTGGTCTTCTTACCATTTCCACTTGTTTCACCGAGAATAACCTCGTGGTAAAACTCCTCCGGTGTGCGACATGCCGTTGAACCAAGTAACATAGTTCCAGCCAGCACAGCAGCAAGAAGTCTCTTAAGTTTTAATCTTGTGTGTTTACTCATAACCTATCCTTTCAATATATAATGAATTATTAAGATAAATAAATCTCTGCAAGTTTTACATCTTCAGGCGTTGTAACCTTTATATTCTCGTAACTTCCTTCTATCATCTTCGAATGAATATCCAGGTAACGCTCAACTACCATAGTATCATCAGTTATATCACTGTCTCCACTAATTCTTAGTCTGTCATACGCTTCTTCCAGTGTAGCCCTGTCAAAAGTCTGTGGGGTCTGTATCTGATAAACTGTACGTCTATCAGGAGTTTCTACGCCATATCCATCTTCGTCAACTATCTTAATGGTATCCTTGACTGGCATAGCAACAGTGCAGGCCTTATATCTCCTGGCACCAGATATACTATCGAGAATCATCCGATTAGTAATACAAGGTCTAGCCGCATCATGAATCATAATTATCTTGTTGCGTCTATCACACGCCTTAAGCCCCTTACTTACCGAGTTATATCTTTCCTTTCCCCCGGCAACTATTCGTCTGACCTTGTGAAATCCGTACTTCTCAACAATCTCTTCACGAACATAGTCTATATCACTGCCTCTTGTAACAAGTATAATCTCGTCAACCACACTGGCATCAAAAACCTTTAGACTGTAATATAACAAAGGCTTACCACTAATTTCCATATATTGCTTTGCAACGTCGGAATTCATCCGACTACCCTTGCCTGCCGCAAGGACTATCGCACTGACCATTCGTTTCCTCCAGTAAATGAATCTACGTAAAAAAATAAATTAAAAATGTCTACTTGAGCTTGTTCACCCTGATTTTCAAAAAACATTGGATAACCTTATCTTTCGCCTATCTTCAGATTAGGAATAGCATTAAGATAAAGATCCGCCCTTCTACCTGCTTTATATTCATGATAGCCCGCCGCAGCTATCATAGCTCCATTGTCTGTACAGTATATAAGTTCTGGGCAGTGGAACTTAAGCCCCTTCGCCTCAGCTCTTTCCTTCATAGTTTCTCTAAGCAGTGAGTTAGCAGCAACTCCTCCCGCCAGAGCAACCGTCTTCATATTGTAATCGACTGCCGCCTGAACTGTATGATCTGCAAGAACATCGATGACCGCCTGCTGGAAAGAAGCAGCAACATCTGCTTTATTTACTTCCAGTCCCTTCATCTCTGCTCCATTTAGATAGTTCAAAACTGCCGACTTTATACCACTAAATGAGAAATCATATGGGGAATCACCAACACTAGCTCTCGGGAACTCGATAGCCTTCGGATTACCCTCACGCGCTAACTTATCAACCTTAGGTCCACCCGGATATCCAAGACCGATAGCACGAGCAACCTTGTCAAATGCTTCTCCAGCCGCATCATCATGTGTACGGCCTATTATGGTATAGTCTGTATAATCATCTACTCTGACAATATGAGAGTGACCACCTGATGCGACAAGACACATATATGGTGGTTCTATAGATTCCGGAGGAACTCCTGTCTCTCCATTTTTCTTATCTTCCAGATAATTAGCACATATATGTCCCTCGATATGATTTACTCCCACAAGAGGGATATCCTTTGCGTACGCTAGAGCCTTCGCTGTACTTACACCTATCAGAAGTGGTCCAACAAGACCAGGTCCATAGGTAACAGCTATTGCATCGATATCCTCCCAAGTCATCTCTGCCTCTTCAATAGCTTTCTTAATAACCTGATTGATTTTAAGAACATGCTCGCGAGATGCGATCTCAGGCACAACACCACCATATAGTGTGTGTGTAGGGATCTGCGTATATATTACATTTGATATAACCTCTCTGCCGTCACGAACAACCGCAGCAGCAGTCTCGTCACAGGAGGTTTCGATTCCAAGTATATTAGTACTCATAATTTCCTCTGATTTATTTATTCTTCAAACTTAAGAGTTGTGGTACGGCGATCCTTGCTAACATAAGCCTTAGGGTAGATTGCCTGTATCCCTTCCTCATACTGTTCTGGCTTTATCATAGATGGCGAATAGTGAGTTAGCCACATTTCTCCAGGCTCTGCCTTTGCAGCAATCTCAGCCGCCTCCTGCATAGTCATATGTTTCTTCTCTCTCGCCTTAGATATCGACTCAGCATCATTATCTCCATACATGCCTTCGCAAATGAAGAGATCAGCCCCCGTCGCTTCTTCTACTATCTTATCTGTAGGTCTGGTATCTGTCGTATATGTAATCTTAAGACCTTTACGTGCAGGTCCCATCACCATATCTCCAGTATAACTCTTACCCTCGAACTCTATAGTTTCTCCCGCCTGAAGATGACTCCAGAACTTCACAGGAAGTCCCAGGGACTTTGCCGCCTCTGCATCAAACTTTCCAGCTCTATCCAGTTCAAAACTATATCCATAGCAGAGCATATTATGATTCACCTTAAAAGCTTTAACTCTAAGACCAATCAGTTCCAGTACTTCTTCATCCTTTTCAATATCCAGTTCGATACATTTCACTTCAAAGGGAAGTCTAGGCGCTATAACCAGAAGAGAGCGAACAACATGTTCAATTCCCTTCGGTCCCACTATCGTAACCGGCTCAGTTCTGTCAGCATTTCCCATAGCAAGTAGCATACCTGGAAGTCCACTTATATGATCCGCATGGAAATGTGTTATAAGGATAACGTCGATAGGATTAAAGCTCCACCCGCGTCGACGCACAGAAATCTGAGTAGCCTCACCACAATCCACCAGCAGGCTACTTCCGTTATATCTCAGCATTAAAGACGTAAGGGAACGGTATGGGAGCGGCATCATTCCGCCAGTACCAAGTAGACATACATCTATCATTTATATTCTCTCCATATTCTATATTCACTGTGCTCTATTCTACCTTATTCGCCCACTTATGACAAGCGAGCCAGCCAGTTTACTAGAAGATTGATTCTATATATTCCTTGATTTCTCCGAAGTCTATAGCAAGCTTTCCATCATAGATTTCTACAGGGACTACATCGTCAAATGTATATATAAATATGTCTCCATCTCCCTCAAATGTATACTTAATAATCTTGTTACGATCATAATCAACCAGCCAGAATTCTCTTACACCAGAAGTTCTATACTTATTCATCTTATCGTTCATATCATACTTTCTAGATGACGGCGATGCCACTTCAACAACAAAGTCAGGACTTCCATTCACTGTCTTCAGTCCTTCGATTTTCTTTTTGTCGCAAACTATAATTACATCCGGTTCGAATATAGTCATATCACTACCATCATCCTTATATTCAAGTCTGACATCAACAGGTGAAATGAGTGGAATACATTTCCCATGACTCGTCCTAATAAAGTTAGATGCCAACCGATATATTTCCCCCGCTATCACCTGATGCCTGGTGGTAGGCGCATCCATACGAATCAGTCTTCCATCTAAAACCTCTACTCGAACGCCTTCTGGTAGTTTTAAATGCGAATAATCATTAAATGTGTAACCACTCTGTGTATATAAAGCCCCTGATGACAGTCCTTCTCTAGTATCTACTGCTGAACTCCCCTTACTATATACCGTGTTGAAACCTGATTGTTCAGCAACAAATCCACTTCCATCTTTCATAAATTGTAAAAAAAAGCTCGAAAGATTCTCTAGTGTTTCTCTTCTAGGTTTCTTAACTATTCCTCCAAATATCTTCTGGACAGTACTGATAGGAACTCCAGTACCCTCAGATATCTCTCCATAAGTTATTCCATACTTATCTATGTACTCTTTCATTTTCTTAGCTGTAAGCATATTACAACCCTCCTTCGATTATCAAGTTTATTTCCACAATATATCAAAATTATATCAATAATATCAATCAATAACAATAAAAAAGCGGCAAACTTTTTCAGATTGCCACTTTCATATTATCTATCTACAACTATCCAGCCTTGTGGTCTCAGATTAACAACTACATAGTCATCCGATACTGCAATATTATTCGTGTACATATAATTATACATCCATTCCTGTTCTGCCAGAACTTTTTGATCTGTACCATCGAGATTCATACTGCAGAGCGTAACCTTACTTGCATTATCTCCTGACTCCAGTTCTTCTATATATACATAATAGATTTTATCTTTATAGATATTAAAAGAATCCGCTTTATCCACAATAGCTTCATTAGAGTACTTATTTATTGCAGTTCCACCTATATATTTATAGCATCCTAACGAATCATTATGATAAGGCTCCAAAAAATACCAAGTTCCCTTGTAAGGCAAAATATCTTTATTAGTACCAAAATGAACATATTCATTGGCGTTGTAATTATCTAACAATAAATACTCATGTTCTTTTCTATCTCCTTTCTTCAGATCAGAAATGAACAACTCTTTCTCCTGTACAATCGTATCTTTCCCCTCTGGAATCCTTATGCGATATATAGATGACCCATCATTTGATTCTATATCTACAAGTTCAAAGTATATATAATCCCCCTTAACCGCAAACAAATAAGCTCCGCGTACATCTGCAACGTATGGTTCAGTATAGATAAGACTTTTCTCACCACTACTCAAATCAACTCTGTAGATATTAAAGTTCTCAGGATCATCTATCGAGCCAATAAAAAGATATCCATTTGTCTCATCCTGATAAAATGCTGTAAATATCTTTTTAACCCCAATATCATATAGTTCATCCTCTCTTCCGTCGCCATATATCGTATAGATTTTTCCGTTATCAGTAAGATATAACTGATTCTTCCAGATAAAGCTCTGGTGAATTCTATTTCCTTTATCATCCTCATTTATTCCATCGGTTTCACCAGGTCTCGCAATATATGTTCCGTAATTAACTCTATAATCCATAACAAGTTTCATAGCTTTCGCTGTGAATATCATAGGAATAATAACCACTCCAAGGACAGATACAAGACATAAGAAAACTAAACCGCTGCTTTCCTGAGCGGAAGTTTTCTTATCATGAAACATTTCTCTATTCTTGTTATAAAGTCGGATATGACAGATAAGCATCACTAGAAAGAATATGACAGGAGCTACCAATATATCATAGCGTGCATTTTCCTTAAAAGAACTTGACTTACTTCCTATCATAGAAAATGAAACATAAAAAGGACACGCAAGAGTAAGCATCAGGTATATAGCAATATCTGATATAGCACCTTCACGTCTATCTCGTGACACAAGAAATGCATTTATTATAAGCGCAATTATAGCAACGATGTATGTAGATAACAGATAAAGATTCATCTCCGACCAGAAGCCATTTATAGACTCTGACTTAAATATCTCCCTTATCATGAACGTGTCGTAGTATGAAACAAAGAAGTTATTAACATTGCCAGGAGAATAGGCCGCTGCCAAAAGTATACATACAAATATAGATAGAATACGAATAGCTATAAAATGAGAGTATGTATTAACATGTTTTTCTTTTTCTGTTAAGTTATTCATTATGGGCTCACCTTCACTATAATTCATATTCCCATATGTAAAGCGAGCCATCCTTTCCACTTACATCAAGAACGAACAGATGATCATTTCCATCATTATCTGTATACATGAAACCGTTACTTGGTGTGTCCCCCGGGAAGACTAATCCCGCACATACAGGTAAATCTGTAGTAAGAGTATCCAGACTGTAGCGTTCCTCATATAAAAACTCGATATTTCCGTCATTATCTATATTTTTTACAGAAAGCTCTACAATTCTGAAGTTCTTTACTTCATTTTTTGCAGAGAATAATACATGCGTAGTGTATTCACTAGGATCAGCTATTTCTATACCGATGTATCCCGTCGACTCATCCACGACATCATCAGCCCAAACTGCTGTAACTTCTGACTCAGTATTCTGATCTTCTGAAGAGGTATCCGATACTTCTACAGGTGTATAGTCTGATAGTGGAATCCAATCAAGCACCTTGGTCTCATAAGCTTCTGACTTCGCCCAGAAATCATCACTCGATATGTTCAGTTCTTCTGACTCACTTGCTTCCCAATTGCCTGATTTATTATGGAAAAACCCTACCTCTGTCTCACTTTCATCCTTCGTATCCGTGAAGTAGAAGTCATCCCAGACAAATGCTTCACCATCATCACTTAGATGGCACTGACCAAATGCAGAATACATAGCTCCACCTGATCCAGAGAAGTAAAACTGATTCTCGCCGAGCCAGTAATAGCTACTACGACTCCAGCCTTCTAAAATCGTAACAGGATTACCATCTTTAAGAGAGTAAGCCGCATATATGAATGCAGCATCATCCGTTTCCGAACCATCAAGAGATCCATTCTTTCCAACGAGAAGTTCAGGAGAAGCGTCTCCATTTAGATCCATCAGTATATATCCGAGACGTTCAGAATTACCATACGATACTTCTTCCATAATACCACTCGAATTATAATTATATTCTCTGCTATCGTCGTATCCATCCTGTACTAAACTATACATTTCGTTAAGAACAGGAGCATACGCCTTCACTATTTTATCAGTGTCATCAGATGAACTTTCTGTTTCATCATTTTTTTCGGTAGTTTCTTCCTCGGTATCTTTTTCAGTTGTAGCCTCGGTAGTTGCCTCCGTCTCTTCCTCTGTAGTCGCCTCATCAGTCACGACCTCAGTAGTTTTCCTCTGATTATCACTATTATCCGATACCGACACCGAACTCCCGCACGCAGCAAGAGAACACATCATTAAACTAAGAGTTAATCCCCTAGAGATACTTTTATAAAACTTCCTCATTTATTAACCTTCCTAAACTATTCGCCATCTCTCACGCGTTCCGCCTGAGATTTTCTTAGATAATCTGGCGCAAAATCATCAGCATTTATATACTTGCCTTCCTTGTATAGCGTAGCTCCATACGCCGCTATACTAGCTCCGCGCTGACGATTCATATTGGCAGGTGCCATCTTACATGGAACCTTTGTTTCCAGCCATATAGTTTCTTCATAGATTGGAACCCCATCACCAAGAAATGTAACTGTAAGCGGATCACCTAGTCGAGATATTTCAGTATTACCACTTAGTATCGATTCACTACTAACTGTGTGAGCGGCTTTGTTGATATATTCAATCAACTCATGAATATCCATAGGTGTCTGTTCCATAACTACTTCCACATTACCCTGGACCTGATATAAGCCTGTATATACCTGATTTCTTCTTGCATCTATAATAGGACAGACAAGACCATCAGCCCCCCACATATTGTACGCAAGACCTTCACAGGTTTTCACAGGAACTATTGGTTTATCTATAGCGAGAGCCAGCCCCTTTGCTGTAGCTGCGCCTATTCGAAGACCTGTAAAGGAGCCAGGACCTGAAGCAATCGCAATCGCATCAAGATCTTCGAGCTTCATTTCCGAAGTCTTTACTATCTCATCAATCATAGGAAGAAGAGTCTCCGAATGAGTCTTCTTGTGATTCATTGTATATTCAGCTATTACTACATCATCTGATACGATGGCAACCGATGCCACCATGCCAGAACTATCTATTCCAAGTATATTCATTTCTATGTCCTTTCAAAAAAAGAATAGTCGCATTTGGATTTCATTTTACCTTATTCCTCACACACTGACAAGCGAGTCGCCTTGGGGTGGTTATACTTTATACTTTCACTCTTTCAGAAATGGAGTTGAAAGATAAGCGCATCATCTACCGGATCTGTGTAGTAGTTTTCTCTTATAAATATGTCGATAAAGCCAAACTTTTTATAGAGCGTTACAGCTGATATATTGTGAGCTCTAACTTCGAGACTTACTCTCTCCGCTCCTGATTCAGTCAGTTCATCCAGCATGTTCTGCATAAGAAGAGCCGCTATTCCACGGCGGCGGTAAGCCTTATCTACTGCAATCCTTAGAAGCTCTGCCTCCCCCTGAACATCCGAGTAGATAACGTAGCCAACTACCTTCCCATCTCTTTTTTCAACCAGAAGATGGTTATAATCATATTCAAATGTATCTTCCAGACTCTTCTCACTCCACGCATCCGAGAAGTTATCTTTCTCCAGTTTTGCTATATCCTGAAATATCGACATAATTCCCTCTATTTTCCTAATTCTCAAAAAATGAGTCACTTGTTACGTCGGACGTAAAAAGTGACTCATTTTTTTAATTAACTAATATAGTTCGGTAATCGAACCCTTTTTCAACGTCTTTCTTAATTATTATATGACGAGCGTTCTTCGGTATGATTTCTTCGATGAGTTCAGCCCATTCGATAAGCGCGACTCCATCGCCTCCCACATATTCGTAGAACCCTGTCTCCTCCATTTCATCTACATCGCCCACGCGATATACATCGTAATGATATAGAGGAAGACGTCCCTCTGTGTATTCCTGAAGTATAGTAAATGTTGGGCTGGACATTGGTTCTGTTATCCCAAGTCCCGCTCCAAACCCTTGTGCGAAAACAGTTTTACCAACGCCAAGATCTCCACTTAAGCAGAATACATCTCCTGGTTTTGCTGCCTCGCCCAGCTTTTTTGCATATTCAAATGTGTCTTCACGACTAAAGCTTTCAAATAATTCTTCCATTTATCAATTCTTCCGTCCATTTATTTTGCCCTCCAAGAGAGCCAAGTTCAGCATAAATCTTATATGCTTATCACTATATCTCGTCCAGCAGGCTCATACTTGCGATACTTAATACCTGTCATATCAAACATCTTCTTTGAAGCAATAGTGCTTTCAGAATCTGCATATTTATCTGACATATAGATTATCTCAGAGATACCACTCTGGATTATAGCCTTCGCACATTCATTACAAGGGAAAAGTGTAACATACACTCTAGCACCCTTCAGATTACCTGTACCATGATAATTCAGTATGGCATTTAACTCAGCGTGACATACAAAGACATACTTGCTATCGAGTGCCGCTCCATCTCTGCCCCATGGCATATCGTCATCATCACAGCCACGTGGCATACCATTGTATCCCATGGACAGGATACGGTTGTCCTCGCCTACGATACAAGCACCAACCTGAGTACTAGGATCCTTGCTTCTCTCTGCAGACAGAAGAGCAACTCCCATAAAATACTGATCCCAGTTAATGTAGTCTGATCTCTTGTAATCAATCTTCTTAGTCATTTGTAGTAACCCCCTATATAAAACTCAAAATGCAGGGACTCGCCCCTTTACCATTAATTATGTACAGTATGATGTGCTGTAATACTATTCTCACTGAGTGGCAGGAATGTATAGCCATTTGACAAAGCCCAAGGGATAAAATCCTCCACAGCGTCTATCGTATAGTCCTTGATATCATGACATAGGATCACGCTCTCGTTATGCGACTTGACACCATTAACCAGATTCGTATATATCTCACTACTATCTGTAGTATCTCCCGCATCTCCACTAAGCACATTCCAGTCATAATATGTATAGCCCTTCTGCGTTGCCTGAGTCGTAAGTCTGGTCATAACGCCTTCGTTGAAAGAGCTTACCATATTTGAACTTCCTCCTGGAAAACGGAACATATTTGTTCTTGATCCAGTCTGCGCCTGAATAACGCTTTCCATTCTCTCAAAGTCACTCCAGTAAGCAGCCTCGCTGGAATAAATCTTCCGGTAATTATGTGTATATGTATGAACACCGATAGAATGTCCGGCATTATATTCAGTACCGATCAGATAGGAATATTCCGGGTACGCAGCAGTCACGAAAAATGTTGCTTTCACTCCATTTCTATCAAGGATATCCAGAAGTCTCTGAGTGTAAGGTCCTGGACCATCATCAAAGGTCAGATAGATAATCTTACTGTCACTTATCCATTTTCCTTCGGAGCTCATAAGATACCAGGCTGAACCATCCCAGATCCAGTCCACACTCATTTTTCCATCTGAATCCATATAGTACCAATCACCGCCATCAGAAAGCCAGCCTGTGTGAGTACTACCATCCGCATCCAGATAATACCAGTCACGGCCCGACTTCTTCCAGCCAGTTGCCGCAGAACCATCTTCATTGTAGAAATACCATTTACCGCCCCTCATAACCCAGCCAGTACTACCAGCTGTCTCCGTCCAGGCACCAGATGCATCTACATAATAGTCGCCGATCCACTTATCCGCGGCCATAGCTCCGCTAGATTCAAAGTAATAATATACTCCACTTATCTTTCTCCAGCCAGTCACCATATAACCAGCTGCATCAAAATAATACCATATCCCATCAATCTGCTTCCAGCTTTCTGATGGATATGACCCGTCAGATTCTTCGTACCACCAGCCAGAATCATTACCTTTCCAGCCAACTGCATTTGAATCTAGACTCGGTTCAAGTGATAGAGTTAAAACAATTGCAAATGATATTATAACCGCTAAAACTTTTGAAGAAACTTTACCAACCGTCTTAAATCTTTTAGTATTCATTCTATAGTTATTCGCCTCCATAAGCATATAAAATCTAGTATTTCATAAACCAGCAAATACTGTTATATTTTACTACATTTTTATGATATAAGAAACACAAAAAAATGTGCAGTGAAGACATCTCCACCGCACATTTTCCTTAATCCTTTTTCTAGGAATCTATTCACATTAAAACTATTTATTTGCTGTCTCAACTCCGCCAACCTTGATAATAAACTTGGTGCTAGTTGTAGTATCGCTTGCTGCTCCGCCAAATGACTTGTAATCGCGGGCTGCTGCCTTAATACTATTGACATTTTCTACGAAGCTATCAACTCCGTCTTCAGTTTCATTTAGCTTATCTATCAGTTCATCAGTAGCATCCTTAAGTTCACCTGCTCCGTCATTAAGCTTCGAACTATTAGCGGATAATGTATCTGTTCCTGACTTCAGCTCGCTAACGCCGTTATATAAAGTCTCTGTTCCACTATACAATGTAGCAGAACCTGATTTCAGCTCGCTCATACCGCTTTGAAGTGTTCCTGCTCCAGTATCAAGCTGAGAGAGTCCCTCGGTAAGACTCTGTGTTCCGCTAGATAGAGTTGATGTTCCAGAAGCAAGTGTTCCTGCTCCAGTCTTAAGAGTATCAAGACCTGAAGTAAGGCTTGCTGATCCATCTGCAAGACTCTGTGTGCCAGCCTTCAGAGTATCAAGCTTAGTAGAGAATGCACTCATGCTTTCGCCAACCTTTCCGAGAGTCACCTGAGCTCCAGCGCCTGCGTAGGCATTTGCTACATTTGTAATAGTTCCTCCAAATGAATCGCCCTGAAATGCTGCTGTAACCTGTCCTATATATTTGTTGAACTCTGTCAGGTATGTCTGATATTCAGCTGCATAACCCTGACCATAGCCTGTGCAATAAGCTGTTCCATAGCCATCACCATATCCTGCCTGGTATATGCCATTTACCATAGCATCTGCTGCAGCCGAAGCCTGTGCAGCAGCCGTTGCTTTGTCGTAACCAGCCGCAACATACTGAGCTGTTAGTGCATCTGCTATCTGACCTTTTACAGCAGAAAGTGAAGCTGCATTTGTAGAAGTTGTGTAGCTTGAAGAGCCGGCTGCACTTGCCGCTGCACTCGCCGCATTTGACATCTGACTACTTCCTGCAGCTGTTGCCGCTGTTTCTACTGCTGCAGCACCATTTGTCTGATAAGCTACTACCTGACTGACTGTATCATTATTTACTGCTCCACTAACTGCATTTGTAACAGCATTTCCCACATAAGAAGCTGTATCTGTTCCAAGGGTAGACTCAGCTGCCTGCTTAATCGACTCCTTGGTAGCCTCGTCTACTGAGGAACTAGCCATGGATGATACATCTGGTAATGAGATAGCCTGAACTGCATTATTCAGCTCCGCCGCTCCATCACTTACCTGCTTTGCTCCTTCGTAAGCGCTCGAAGCTCCAGAACTAAGAGAGGCAGCGCCATCATTTACAGCAGACGCTCCATCACTGATTGTCTTAGATCCTGAGTATGCAGTATCAAGGCTAGTCTTTATTGTGTCAGCTCCGGATGCAGCGCTTTCAATTCCACTTTTCAAAGTTCCAGCTCCCGAGTAAAGCGTCGAGCTACCTGAGTACAGTGTATCAACACCTGATGCAACCTGGTCGACTCCATCTGTATATTCTTCAATACCTTCTACCAGTGAATTCATTCCCGTCTGATACTGGTTTGCTAGATCCTCTATCTCCTCCTCAGCATCATTTATATCTATATCATCTTCTCCAAGAGTTTCAACACTTGCAACTGTTACAGTCATGCCAAGCTGAAAGTCCGTTGCATCCGCCTCAACTTCGAAGTAGTCTGGGATATCAAGATTCAGTGAATCTTTATCTTCCTCATTATTTATAATACTATCCAGATTCAGACTATCTTCAAGTCCAGGCATACCATATCCAACAACCATATATCTTGAACCATCGGATATAACCCTGGCATTTTCACCAGTAACATTTGCAAAATGATTCATATCCAGTGTCATTCCTGTTGCCATCACAAATGGGGTATATACGTCGCCTTCTTTTGAAGCATTCTCGTATTCGTACCTAATCTTCACATGTCCCGACTTGCCTGCCATATCCTCCGGACTCATTTCCTTGCCATCCAGATAATACTTCACCTTAACCGATACAGGAGATTCGGCATCCGTATGTCCCTGATAATATATATCGGAGCCGCCAGCCTGCCATGTAAGCTTGGTCTTATCTTGTTCAAATGACTCTTCACCCTTTACATTTTCTATGTCACTCAATCGAGATACATCATTTAGAACATCCTTACCCTCTGGGTTCTTCAGCCATTCATCAACTATGGTATCCTCCACATTTCCTGATGCATCAGAAATGAGATAAACCGTCTCCTCTTTATCGACTTCATTCTCTGCATCCGTTCCAGAGCTAAGGCCAAGAGACTTTGTTAGAGTCTCAGTAAGCTCCTCCTCATCAGATGCTGCCTGAACACCTTCAGTATCTATAGACTTTGCTGTATCAGTTGTACCACAAGCAGCAAGGCTTCCAATCATCATAACACTCATAGCCGCTGCAATAGTTCTTCTTCTATTTATATAATACGAATTCTTCATAATTCATCTTCCTTTCTTAATAATGAGTCACTTCCCACGTCCGACGTGCAAGGTGACTCATTTTTGAGTCACCTGTACGTCGGACGTAAATGCTGACTCATTTTACCTGGGCGAACTGCTCCAAAGCCTGCCGTTGTATGTATTATTACTTTATCGAACACCTTGAGTACTGCAGGAAGCAGAAGTATTACAACGAACATGCTTATGATTGCGCCCCTTGCCATAAGTACACAAAGTGAACTAATCATATCTATCTTCGAGTAGAGTCCAACTCCAAATGTAGCTGCAAAAAATGAAAGTGCCGAAACAAATATAGAGTTGATAGAACCCTCAAGTGCTGCTGTTACAGATTTATCTCTATCCATGCCGCTGATTCTCGCTTCTTTATATTTGTTCGTCATGAGAATCGCATAATCTACTGTTGAGCCAAGCTGGATAGTTCCGATTACAATAGAGGCCACAAATGGAAGTGTAGCTCCCGTGTAATGAGGAATTCCCATATTGATAAATATCGCGAACTCGATAACCGAAACAAGAAGTACGGGAAGCGAAACTGATCTAAAAACACATATGATAATCAGTGCGACCAAAACGATAGATACCGAGTTTACGATATTAAAGTCGTGGTCAGTTATCTTTATGAGATCCTCAGTACATGGAGCTTCACCTATTAACATTCCCTTAGAATCATAGCGATCTATAATGTCATTTATCTCGTCACACTGTGCATTTACTTCGTCAGATGCAACCTTGTATTCCGACATTACAAATAGCAACTGATACTCGCCATCATCAAGTATATCTACAATCTTTTCAGGCATCATTTCTCTTGGAAGTCCCGCACCCTCAAGCGCCTGTATACCAAGAGTTGTCTTAACGCCATCAACAGCATTTACTTCATCAATTAACTCTCGAACCTGCTTGTCGCCCAGATTCGAATCCAGGAGGATCATGTGGGTTGACGCCATATTAAACTCTTTCTCAAGTTTCTCATTTGCCTGTATGCTCTCCAGCTCTTTAGGAAGCGAACTGTCGAGATTGTAATAAACCTTGTTGTGCGCCTGTCCATAATACGCAGGTACTATCAGTAGAGCAAAAATGATTAAAAACACATAAAATCTTTTTACTATCCAAGGACTGATCTTTGAAAAGTCCGGCATAAGTGATTTATGACGAGTCTTTTCTATAGCTTTATCAAAAATGAGGATCATAGACGGTAAAATGGTTACGCAAGAAAGAACACCCAGCACAACCCCCTTCGCCATAACTAATCCCATATCAAATCCAAGAGTAAAGCTCATAAACATCAGCGCTATAAATCCAGCAACTGTAGTAATACTACTTCCTATAACAGAGGAAAATGTATTATCTATCGCCACTGCCATAGCAGTATTATTATCATCTGTCTTCTCCTTTTCAGCGCAGTAGCTATGCCACAGGAATATGGAATAGTCCATAGTAACAGCAAGCTGAAGTACTGCTGCAAGAGCCTTAGTCACGTAAGATATCTCGCCTTTAAAGACATTTGAACCCATGTTATAAAGTATTGCGCATCCGATACTGAGCAGGAAAAGTATAGGAATCAAAAATGAATCCATATTCAGTTCCAGTACTAAGAGACACAGCACTACTGCGATTGCCACATATATAGGTACTTCATGATCACTAAGATTTTTTGTATCTATAACTACTGCTGACATTCCTCCAATGAAGACACTCTCACCTGCTATGCTACGAATCTCTTCAACTGCATTTAGTGTCTCATCCGCCGAAAGTGTAGTGTCATAGAAAACCATCATGAGATCCGCGTCACCCTGCTGAATCGTCTCCCTCAGATCATCTGGAAGAACCTCTATAGGTATCGCGCCATTTGTCATAGATGCATATGATAAAACCCTCTCCACATGATCAACCTTTTCTATTTTTTCTGACAAACTGGCGATATCCTTATCAGGAAGCCCTTCTACGACCACCATAGAAAAAGCTCCAGTTCCAAAATCCTCGGCCAGGATATTCTGCCCCTTCATAGTCTCAATATCCTTTGGTAGATATGTGAGAATATCATAATTCGTTCTGGTCTTTAGATAACCGATTGCTGCTGGAATCAGCAAAAGTGTGGCAAGTATTAGAATCGGTATTCTGAGTTTAACAATCTTCTTGCCAAGCTTCATCTTCATCTCTCCCTTCTACTTTGCGTAGTAAGCTTTATGATAATTATGAAGACTCCCATTCTCGACTCTGCTCTCGCACAGGCGCGGTGCCCTAGCGGACGCTTCGCTCGCTAAGCTCTCACTTCGTGCAAGCACTTGTGAATCGCTAAGCGCCGAGACCGCTTATGGTCTCGAATGGGAGTCTTCATAATTATTTATATAAGCTTACTAATGTATTCTTGTTTCATGTTAGAGGATAACGCGAACCGCGCCAGATGTAATTAGACAAAACCAGACACGTGACCGACTTTGCGACACATTTCTAAAAGTGTAAAAAAATGAGTCACTTTCTACGTCCGACGTAAAAAGTGACTCACTGCTTGCTATGTA
>CACWGK010000011.1 GCA_902760415.1 uncultured Lachnospiraceae bacterium | reverse complement strand
GGGGCTAATCAAAAGGGCAAAAACAAGTGATTGATTAGCCCCGGAAGCTTCCAGAAGGGTGGTGGATGACTGGAACAGCTAATTCTAGAGAGGAATGTGGTGAAAGATTAGCAGGGGAAGCTTCCAGAAGAGTGGAGGAGAGGTGAAACAGCTAATTTTAGAGAGGAATGTGGTGGAAAATTAGCTGGGGAAGCTTCCAGAAGGATGGAGGAGAGTAGGAACAGCTAATTCTAGAGCAGAAAGTAGTGAAAAATTAGCTGGGGTAGCAAGAGAGTGTGGTGGCAGCATGGACCGGAAATTTTTCAGGAAGGTAGTGGTAAACGGAAAGCTACGGGAAGCAAGAAAGAGTGGCGGCCGGGAGCCTCTGGGAATAATGTCGCTGTTGCGGCCTCATTTCGGTTGATGTATAATATACATTCGGACTGGTTTATGAAATATCGTGTTAATTAGCCAACAAATTAGCTAATAAATTAACTAATAAATTAGCTAACAAATTAGCGGATAGATTAACTAGAAAATTAGCTTGTAAACTATATTGAAAAATATATTTATAAGACATAGCAGAATAGAGTTGCGCGAATTAAAACATACTGAGTAGGATTACATAGAAGAAAAGAATTACATAGAAGAAAAGAATTACACAGATTATTACGGAGTTTTTTAGATGGATATTTTGGCGATATTACAATTACTCGGCGGCGTGGGCCTCTTCCTTTTCGGAATGAGCCAGATGAGCTCGTCGATAGAGAAACTGGCAGGTTCAGGTCTGGAGCGAATCCTCGAGACCGTGACGACCAGTAAGAAGAAAGGCGTTGGCGACATCAAGGGATGGGCATTTGGTACGGGAGTGACGGGAATCATCCAGAGCTCGGCGGCTACCACCATCATGCTGGTCGGCTTCGTAAATGCCGGAATCATGAAGGTTGCGCAGGCCATGCCTGTTATGTTTGGCGCAAATGTCGGTAGTACAGTTACCGCGCAGATCCTTCGTCTCGGTGATATCGGAAATGATAATATAATACTCAAGCTTCTGAAGCCTGCGTCCTTCGCACCTATGCTAGTGGGAGTTGGTGCATTTGTCATCCTCTTTACAAAGAGCAAGAAAGCGAAAGACATTGCGGGTATCCTCGTAGGACTGGGAATGCTTTTCTACGGAATGACGCTCATGGAGGACGTCTTCGCTCCACTTAGAGAAAATGAGAAGTTCCAGTCGCTGTTCGTTTCATTTGAAAATCCACTTCTTGGAATACTTATCGGTCTCGTGATCACCATGATCCTGCAGAGTTCCAGCGCGTCAGTCGGTATACTTCAGGCGCTGTCTGCGACGGGCACGGTGTCATACGCGCTGGCGATGCCAATCATCATCGGCTGCAACATCGGAAAGTGCTCAACTCCGATCATCGGCGGAATCGGCGCAAACAAGAAGGCGAAGAGCCTTGTCGTAGGATACTTGCTCTTCAATCTCTTCGGTGCGATTGTATTTACGATACTGATATATGTGATAAATGTAACTGTCGGCATGCCATTTATGTCGAAGCACGTGAACCGTGGTAGCATCGCGACACTGCACCTGCTCTTCAACTTCGGAACAAGCGTGATACTTCTTCCGCTGTCGAAGAAAGTGGCCGCACTTTCAGAGAAGATTGTCGGCACAGACGAAGAGAAGCAGACAGATATCGAGCTGTCGAAGCTAGACGACATGCTGCTGAATACACCAACTATCGCGCTGGAACAGTGTAAGTCACTGATATTTCAAATGAGTGAGTTAGTAGTAGAAAACTACAAACTCGCAACAAGTATGATATACGAATACGATGAGGCGAAGTTCCCGCTTATGGAGGAAAATGAGTCTTTCATCGATAAATGTGAGACGGTCCTGTCGGCTTATATTGTAAGGATCGACCGTAAGCGTCTGACCACAGAAGATAAGCTGACGGTAAATGAGATACTGAACTCCATCGGCGACCTGGAGCGTATGGGCGACTATTGCATGAATATCGCTTACGTTGCCAAGGACAAGAACGAGCAAGATATTCATTTCTCGCCTGCCGGACATATGGAGACGGAGAAGATAATCGACGCCGTAAAGTATACGATTGAGACTACGCATAAGGCATTTATCGCAGACGACATGAATCTCGCGGTGAGAGTTGATCCGCTGTCGCAGACGGTTGACGAGCTGAAGGAGATTATCAAGTCGCATCATGTAGAGAGACTGCAGGACGGAATCTGCAGCATTGAGGGCGGCGTGTTCCTCTTCGACCTGGTCAACAGTTTCGAGCGAATCGCATCCCATTCCGCAAATGTATCGCTCCACGTTATCAAGAAGGTGCGCGGCGACGACGAGTTCGACGAGATGCACGGTCATGCGAACGACAGCCACAGCGAGGAGTACAAGGCACTGTACCGCTACTACGAGTCACAGTACATTGATCCAATACTTAGGTCAAATGAAGAACTTGCCGATGCTGCCATCGAAGAAAAGAAGATGCTTGAAGCGAGAGCTGCAGCTAAGTCTCTAGAGGAGAAAGCTAAGGCCGAAGCAAAGGATCATAAAGACAAAGCCGAAGCCAAAGATAAAGAAGAAAAGGCCAAGTCAGAGGCAAAGGAAAAGGCAGAGAAATCCAAGGAAAAATCTAAGGATGATGCTAAATCGAAGGAACGTAGTGATAAGACTAATAAGAAAAATGCAACAGAAAAGGCAAAGAAGAACACTACTAAGAATGTCGACAAGAAATTAGATAAAGAAAAGTCTGATAAGCAGGACAAAGATAAGTCCGATAAAGGCAAGAAATAAAACAAGTAATAATCAAGTAATGATTAAGTAGTAAAACAAGTAGAATTAAACTAGTTGAAGAAAAAGTAGAATAAAGGAAGTAGGGAGAAGAAAGATGTCAAATTATAATACTAATACATCGGCTGTTACGCAGGAAGAGTTTAACTATGCGCAGGAAGTTATCAAGAAGCTTTCCGCTTACTATGATGAGAAGGTGGTTGGACAGCAGAATCTGAAGTTCGCGCTGGTTGCATCAATCATAGCGGATGGACATATCCTGATAGAGTCTGTTCCAGGACTTGCAAAGACAACCGCTGCTAAGACCATTTCCGACGCAGTTGATGGAAAGTTTTCACGTATTCAGTGTACACCAGATCTTCTGCCTAGTGATATCATCGGTACACAGGTTTATAACCAGTCAACAGGTCAGTTCGATACAACACTTGGTCCTGTATTTGCGAACTTCGTTCTTCTCGATGAGATAAACCGTTCAAGTGCGAAGACACAGAGTGCCATGCTTGAGGCCATGCAGGAGCGACAGGTTACAATCGGTGGTGCCACATATAAGATGCCAGGAGATGTGTTCATCGTAATCGCAACACAGAACCCTATCGAGCAGGAAGGTACTTACCTTTTGTCAGAGGCACAGACAGACCGTTTCCTCATCAAGGAGAAGATTACATATCCAACACCTGATGAAGAGTCAGAAATCCTCAATCGTATCGAGTCTGGTGTTATCAAGAAGACTCCTGCAGTTCTTTCAATTCAGGACGTTGATAATCTTCAGGGAATTGCTGATAAGGTATATATGGATGCTTCTATAAAGAAGTATATTTCATTTATCGTAGATGCAACAAGAAATGCTGATAAGGTGCTTCCTCAGGAGCTGAGCCGTTACGTGAAGATGGGTGCCAGCCCTCGTGCATCGATAGCATTTATGAAGATTGCGAAGGCAGTAGCGCTGATCTACGGACGTACATATGTTACACCAGACGATGTAAAGCTTCTTCGTCATCAGGTGCTTCGTCACAGAGTAGAGCTGAACTACGCAGCTATCGCAGATAATGTATCAGTTGAGACAATCATCGACCGTATCGTAGGAGCTATTCAGACTCCATAGTCGGCAGGAAAGAGAGTAAGTATGGATTACGATTATTTAGCCAGAATTAAGGCATCCATAACTTTATATACGAGAAAGAAGACTTCGAACATCCTTGATGGTGAGTTCGGTTCGATTTACAGAGGTAGAAGTTTCGACTTTGATGATCTTCGTGAGTATGTCTACGGCGACAGCGTCCGTGACATAGATTGGAAGTCATCGTCGAAGACCGGTCGCGTGCTGATACGTAGATATATCGCAGATAAGAAGCATAATATCCTGTTCGTGGGTGACGCAGGTGCGAAGTTCAAAGGCGACACAGATAAGGGCGAGGCTAAGACCGCTATCGCGCTAAATGTGCTTGGTACCATCAGTTACCTTGTCAACGATCACGGCGATGATTATGCGCTGCTGACAAGTACGGATAAGGGTTATGACTTCAGCTTCTTTAAGTCAGGTAAGCAACATTTAGAGCGACTCCTTATGAGATATGAGAAATGTCTCGCGGAGGAGGAAGCAAAGCCACTGTCAGGAACACTTGATTACATAGCCGAGAATATTCGTCGTAAGATGATCATCTTTATCATTACAGATATGGATGGAATCGCGCAGATAGATGAGACGCTGGTTAAGAAGCTGACAGTTATGAATGACGTTATGGTCATCAACGTGGAAGATGCGTATCTTACAGGCGATAATCTCTATGATCTCGATGCCAAGAATTACGAGAAGGATTATCTGCTTCATGATAAGAAGCTTCATAAGATTGAGGTCTCAGAGCGTGCAGGACGTAAGAAGAAGGCAAATGAGCTCTTTAAGAAATATCAGATAAGCATGGTGGATGTCAGCCGGGAAGATGAAGTGGTTGATAAGATAGTGGAACTGTTTGAGAGGCACAAGAATGAAAACGTCGGTTGAGTTACAGGCTCCGTTTAATTATTTGATCGTCTGGATAATTCTTGCTGTACTTTTTATCGCTGGAGTGATATTTGCCCAGATCTATCTCAGAAAGAAACTGGGAGACAGACTGAAGCGTGAGAAGCAGATTAGAATTAAGAAGATTGCTGAGGCAACTCTTGAAGGTAAGAAGAAGAAATACCTTGCAGAGCTTTCATATATTGAGACGGACCTCGTTAATAATAAAATAACGATTCGTGAGGCTTATCATAAGATCAGTCATACCATTCGAATGTTTGTGTTCGAGGTGACTGGTATCAAGGTTCAGCATTATACGCTGACTGAGATAAGGAGGGTAAATATCCCTCAGCTCACCAATCTTGTAAGAGAGTATTATGAACCAGAGTTTGCCAGAGAGACTAGGGCAGACGTGAGAGCATCTATCTTTAGAACAAGATCTCTCATCGAAAGCTGGAGGAGATAATATGCATTTCATACATCCGTTAGTGCTGAAGATTGGTTTACCTGTCCTTGCGGCAGCAATCATCGCGCTACACGTAATTAAGAGAAAAAATAAATACCGCGGCGGTACGAAGGCTGCAAATACTAAGTTCATCAAGGAACTGGGTATATATAAGTCACGTAAAGCGATGTATACTATCGTATCGATAGTGATGGAGGTTTGCCTCATCACGAGTATGGTGGCTTCGCTTGTACTTATTGCTAGACCTTCAAAGAAGGAGACGGTTAATAACGGTACTAAGAAGAGAGATATCTTCCTGTGCATGGACGTTTCTTACTCCATTTACGAGCTGAATGAGGAGCTAGTTGACAGCCTTCAGGATGTTGTAGCTGGACTTGATGGCGATAGATTTGGAGTGTGTATCTACAACACATCCACAGTTCTCTATGTTCCTATGACAGACGATTATGACTTCGTCAATCAGAAGCTGGAGGACATCAAGGTTTACTTCCAGATGCAGAAAGAGTTCATGGACAAGTATTATAACGAGTCCACTGGATATCTGGAGTACAACACTAGTGAGTACGAAGAGTATAAGGAAATGCAGGACGCCCTGGACTACTATGATGCGGGAACTCTTGTAAATAACCTGACTAAGGGTAGTTCGCTGATCGGCGAGGGACTTGCTTCCTGTATGTACAGCTTCCCTAGACTTGACGATGAGGACAGAACTCGTATCATCATCATGTCAACAGATAACGCTGAAGAGTCACTGGCTAAGCCGCTGGTTGAGCTGGATGAGGCGTGCGATCTCTGTAAGAAGAATGACATCAAGGTGTACGGAATATTCCCTAACAGAGATAGCTGGAGCGGTATGAACACGACAGACTATGTCAGCTGCCAGAATGAACTTCAGAAAAATGTTGAAAAGACCGGAGGTGAGTTCTATAAGCAGAGCGAGAGCCTGTCGGTTGATGATATAGTATCAGATATCGAGAAGGAAGAGGCCCTTGAGGTGGAGGAGGTTACTATCACAAAGATCGTTGATAAGCCTGCTGTTCCAATCGTTATCCTTATTATCTCACTGTCAATTATGCTGGTTATGGGACTGGTGATTAGATTATGATAACTAAACCTATTATTCCTGTGGTTGTGATGGTTCCGCTGCTTCTTATAGTACTGGTCATTTACAGCATAGGAGCTATTAGACGAAGTGTAAAAATTAGATATAAAGTGTTAGCGATACTTCGAATAACGATAATCGTGGTACTTGCATTTCTCGTGAATCTAAGGATTATGGAGAAGAAGTACGATGCCAAGGTAGAAATGAAAAACCTGGACGTGCTGTTCGTTGTAGATACGACTATCAGTATGTGGGCTGAGGATGGCTACGGCTCTGGCACGAGAATGGATTCGGTGCAGAAGGATGCTGAGTACATCATCGATCAGCTGTCGGGTAGTAACTTCGGACTTATCAGGTTCGATAACCGTTCGCAGATACTTGCTCCTTTTACGCAGGATCACGAATCGGTAAAAGATGCATTTTCGACTATCAAGGAGCCAGATATTAACTACGCTCGCGGTAGCTCGCTAAATGTTTGCTACGACGATATGAAGAGTCTTCTGGATTCTTCAAATGCGAAGGACGAGAGGCTTACGATTGTTTTCTTCATCAGTGATGGTGAGATTACAGACGGTTCAACGCTTCAGTCATTTGCGGAGCTAAATGAGCTCGTCGACGCAGGTGCTGTACTGGGTTATGGTACAAATAATGGTGCTGAGATGGCTTATGGCTCATGGGGCTCAAAGGTTCAAGATCCCGAGACTGGCAAGAATGCTATCTCGAAGCTTGATGAGGTTCATCTGAAGTCAATCGCAGAGGATCTCGATGTGGACTATATTCATATGAAGGGCACATCAAATCTAACATACCTCCTGGAATCAATTAAGAGCGGTAGCTCACTTACTGTTGAGAAGTCAGACACAGTAACATATGAGGATACATATTTCAGATTTGTAATTCCTCTACTTATTATGCTGATGATCGAGATGGTACTGTTCATCAGACGTGGACGCCTGTAATATTAGTATATAAAGGACCCGGCGGACCTACATCCGCAAGTGGTCATTGGGAAATGATATGGCAACAAACAATGAGGAAAAACTAGATAAGAAGGAGCAGCGCCTGCAGAAAAAGGCTGATAAGAAGGCTGAGAAGCAAGCGGACAAGGCTCGAATCCGTGAGGAGAAGAGGCAGGACCGCGAAGCGCTCTTTAAGGTTGAGAATCCTATAGCATTTATGAGAATCGTAAATGTTATAAGCGGGATACTTCTTTTTATTGCGCTTTTCCTTGGAATTAGGTATATAATAAATGGTGTATTTCTTCTGCAGTACAAGAATGGAACTTATCTGTATAAGGCAGAGGTATTCCTCGAGAAGCTGAATGCTCCTGAGGGTTACCTTCCATACTATAATGCGGGAAATGCTTACTATAACTTAGAAGATTACGACAATGCAATCGACAGCTACAAGTCAGCTCTTGAGTCTCATCCATCTGACAAGAAGGAAGCTGATATCAGAGTAAATCTTGCACTGGCAATGCTGCATAAGATTGATTTTGATAATATAAATACTGAAAAACAGAAGGCTGCGGCCGTTAGAACTCTTCAGTCGGCGAGAAATGTTCTCTGTGAGAAGGGACATGCTGATCCTTACGGAACTGATGGACGTGATCCGGAAGCTGAACAGCTGAAGCAGGATATCGATAAGATGCTTGAAGAACTGGATGCTGAACCAGAACCACCACAGGAAAGCGAAGAAGATGAGAAGAATCAAGGTGGTAGTGGTTCCGACGAGAAGGAGAAGAGCCAGAGAGAGAAGCAACTTGAGAAAGAGCTTGATGATCAGAAGCAGGAGAACATGCAGGAGAGACAGGAAGCTCAGGATGAAGCTGATGCTAAGCAGCAACAAGGCGGAAGCGGCAGTAATAGTGGTAGCGGAGGAGGAAGCGACTTCGATGGCAAGACCTGGTAAGGAAAAGACCAGTAAGAAAAAGACTGTAAAAAAGAATAAAAGAGAGACTACTCTCAAGTGGGATAAGCTGGACAATACTGCCCAGCTTTTTCCCGTTATTGCGAGAGAGGGTATGAGTAACGTATATCGTGTGTCTGTGGTTCTTAAGGAAGACATAGATGGTACCGCTCTTCAGCTTGCACTTGAGAAGGTTTTACCTCATTTCGATATATTTAAAATGACTATGAAGAACGGACTCTTCTGGCATTATTTTGAAGAGAACAAGCGTCCGGCTCCTAGAGTTGTGGAGGAGAGCGAATATCCGTGTCTCTTTATAAATCAGTATGAGAATAATCATTATCATTTCAGGATGTCATACTATAAGAACCGCATCAATCTAGAGGTTTTCCATGCAATAACTGATGGAAATGGTGCGCTTAACTTCCTGAAGGAGATTACTTATCAGTACATCAGACTGAAGCATCCGGAGCTTGTGGGCAAGGTAAAGGATAGTCTTGCTACTGAGACTTCTCTCGATGCGGAGGATAGTTATCTTAGTAACTATAAGAAGAAGGAGAAGAAGACCTACAAGACTGAGCGTGCTGTTATCATGAAGGGTGAGAAGCTGGCGGCAAATCAGCTTGCTATCACTCACGGTCAGGTTCCTATTGCTGAGATTAAGGCGGTGGCAAAGGCGTACGGCGTAACAATCAATCAGTATATTGTAGCTGTCTATACCTGGGCTATCTACAAGAGTTATCTGAACGGCAAGCAGTCAAGTAAGCCTATTACAACCTGCGTGCCGGTTAACCTTAGACCATACTTTGAGTCGGACACTAACAAGAACTTCTTCGTGGTAGTGTCTGCGGTCTTCAAGCCAACAGAGGAGACGTATACATTTGAGCAGGTTCTTGAGATTGTGACAAGTAGCCTGAAGGAACAGATAACCAAGGAGAATCTTGAGAAGCTCTTCTCATACAATGTGTCAAATGAGATGAACACTCTTCTAAGAGCGATTCCTCTGTTCCTCAAGAATATAGCTATGAAGCAGGTTTATAATGCTTCGGCTAAGGCGAATACGACTACTGTTACGAACCTCGGAATCATTAAGACCTCCGAACCTTATTCGGAGTATATCGAGAGATTCCAGGCGATACTTTCTATGTCCAAGGGTCAGAATATGAAGATGACCGTGCTTTCGTATGAAGATAAGCTGACGATGACATTTAGCGCAGGTATCATGCTTCTAAATGTGCAGAAGACTTTCTTTAGAAAACTGACCGAGGACGGTATAAATGTAACTATAGATACAAATGGAGTTTATTATGAGTGATGAATCCGCAAAAAAGGATGAACTTAATATAGAGGATTCAAAGAGTGAGGCGGCGGTTCTTAGGAGATGTCCAAGGTGCAAGATAAGCATTGTGGATGACACGATAGAGTGTCCTCTCTGTCACGGCGTAGTTGAGAATACGCCCGACGACCGTAACATGGACGAGGCTTCGGTATCCTTGACATATCCTGATATTTCAGTCAGAATGAGGACGCTCAGGCTGATCATTCGAATCGTCCTGTTCCTTGCTATCGCGACTGAGATAATCGTTGTGCTTGTGAATTACTACACATTTACGGGAATCTACTGGTCCTGCATCGTGGGACTTGGTCTTTTCTACGGCTGTGTGACACTGCTTTATTCCGTAAGGAAGAGGCGGAGTATGCAGAGGATAGTTCAAGTGCAGCTCTTTTTAAGTATAGTATTTGTGGTGCTGCTGGACTTTGTCCTCGGATTTAGAGGCTGGTCCATCAGTTATGCGGTGCCGATCGCGCTGCTCAGCGTCGATACGGGTATGCTTGTTCTGATGATAGTTCGTATCAATGGCTGGCAGAACTTTATTATGACCGAGATTGTTGCATTTATCCTCAGTATCGTTGTGGTTGTTCTGGATATCACGGGAAAGTTTGGTGGAGAAATCTTCGGTATTATAGCGGTGGTAATCACTGGACTCATCCTGCTGGGAACTGTAATGATCGGCAACAAGATGGTGTCAAATGAAATTAAGAGACGATTTATGATATAAGCAGCGTCAATAAATAATGTGAGGGAATTATGGCTGACGAGCTAAGTCGTAGAGCCAAGATAGTAAAGTATCTTGTGGCAGAATTTAATAGTAATAGAGCATTTGCTGATAAGTTCGCTCCGGGACCTAACTTGAAGAGTGAGATGGATGTGGATTATAATTATCCAGATCATCTGGTGGCAGAGCGAATCCATATGGATAACTTTGAAATGGAATATCTCAGATGTAAGGATTCTAACTCGCCCTGGGTTATACTCCAGCTTCACGGCGGAGGATATGTGGGAGCTATGCGGCGCCACTATAAGGTTATGGCAGGTCTATACTCTGAGGTTGGAAAGGGCGCATCAGTCCTTACTGTAGATTATAGAGTCGCGCCGGAGTATCCATTTCCGGCTGCACTTGAGGATGCGATGGCGGCCTATGAATGGCTTCTTGATCGTGAAATATCTGAAAATGATATAGTTCTAGCGGGAGACTCCGCAGGAGGCGGTCTTGCGATGGCGCTGTGCCATACGCTGAAGTCCAGGTGGAGAAAGCTTCCGGCCGGAATTGTAGCCATGTCGCCGTGGACGGATCTTACAGCCAGTGGTCCATCGTATAAGGATAATTACGATGTCGATCCGGTCTTCGGAAATGACCGTGCAGAACTCATTTTCAATAATCCATATATCGGAGATGCAAATCCAAGAGATCCGAGAATATCGCCGGCCTTCGGTGACTTCACAGGATTTCCTCCGATGCTGATACAGGTGGGTACAGATGAAATGCTGCTAAGCGACTCGGAGCTTGTGGCTGCAAAGGCACGTTCCCAGGGCGTAAAGGTACGCTTCACGAAGTATCAGGGAATGTTCCATGTGTTCCAGATGGCGGGCAAGATCATGGAGGAATCTGGCCACGCGTGGGCGGAAGTAAAACGCTTCCTGGAAGAAATATAGTATTAAATAATTTAGGAGATTTATTATGCAGAAGTTTTACTTAGAAAATATGTACTTAAAGGTAACAATCAATCAGAAGGGTGCTGAGGTTGCATCTATTCTCTCAAAGGAGAATGGACAGCAGTATCTGTGGAATGCTGATGAGAAGTTCTGGAAGCGTAGCTCACCTGTTCTCTTTCCAATAGTTGGAAGCCTGGCAGATGGCAAGTATACAGTAGATGGCAAGGAGTACCCTATGTCACAGCACGGCTTCGCTCGTGATATGGACTTCAAGATGATCAAGCAGCCAGATGGCAAGAAGATTACATTTAAGCTTGATTACAGCGAGGAGACTCTTAAGATGTATCCTTATCCATTTTCCCTTGAGATTGAGTACACCCTTGAGAAGTATAAGCTCAGCTGCAAATGGCGTGTGACAAATCTGGACAAGAAGCCTATGTACTTCCAGATAGGCGCGCATCCTGCATTTAACTGCCCACTCAAGAACGGCGAGAAGCAGAGCGATTACTATATAAGCGTAGACACAGACAAGGATCTTACATATTCACTTCTGGGCGAGGGTGGTCTTGTTGCAAAGGACGGTCAGACTCTTAAGAACGACGGCGGTTCTGTGAAGATTGATGAGCATATGTTTGATAATGATGCACTTATCTTCGACGGTCAGCAGGCTACTAAGGTAAGCCTATGCAAGCCTGATAAAATGTCATATATCACGGTAGGTTTCGAAGCACCTCTCTTCGGTATCTGGTCACCAGCAGGAAAGAATGCTCCATTTGTATGTATCGAACCTTGGTACGGCCGTGCAGATAGAGAAGGGTTCAGCGGCGATATATCTGAGAGAGAACATATAAATAAACTGGCTGGTCACAGCATTTTTGAAGCAGGCTATTTTATAGAAATAAATGTGTAAAATATCAATCTGTTTACATAACTGAAAATATGACAAAAATATTACGAAAAACCGCTTAAATTATTACAAAAAGCCCAATAAACGCTTGACTTTTAAAGGAGAAAACGTATAATTTAATAGAGCGTTTTAGTTCGAAACTAAGGGGGCTAGAATAGCAAAATATTAAGTATTTTTTAGGAGGATTTCCAAATGAACAAAACAGAACTTGTAGCAGCAATTGCTGAGAAGACAGATCTTTCAAAGGCTGATTCAGAGAGAGCTCTTAAGGCTTTCATCGAGACAGTAGAAGGCGCACTTAAGAAGGGTGATAAGGTTCAGCTCGTTGGCTTTGGTACATTCGAAGTTAAGAAGCAGGCTGCTAGAACAGGTCATAACCCAAGAACAGGCGAGAAGCTTAAGATTAAGGCTTCTAAGGCTCCTAAGTTCAAGGCTGGTAAGGCATTCAAGGATGCTGTAAACTAATCTGTTCATAGATTTAGAGTATACACTGCCGCGTCTTATAAAGGCGCGGCAGTTTTTCAATTCTACAAAGTTTAAGAAGAAAGTTACTAACAAAGGAGATCCGTATGAGATTAGATAAATATCTGAAGGTTTCACGTCTTATTAAGAGACGTACAGTTGCTAACGAAGCCTGCGATGCAGGAAGAGTAGCAGTAAATGGCAAGCCTGCCAGAGCATCTTATGATGTAAAGGTTGGAGATGAGATAGAGATTACATTTGGTAATAAAACTGTTAAGGCAAGAGTCCTGAAAGTGGCTGAAACAGTAAAGAAGGACGATGCCGCAGACATGTTCGAACTTATATAACTTTCGGTTTGTACTCATTTGACAAAAATCATAGTATTTCTTGTAAAAAGTGCTTGCACTAACGGTTAACATAAATTATACTATAGAAGTGATTTTGTCTTTAGTGGGTGGAAGCTAGCTATGCAGCAGAGAAAGGTTAGAAAATCGAATAAACAGTCGAATGCCGGCCTTATGCTTGTATTCTTGGTAGTACTTATCATAGTATCTGCCTGCAGTGTAAGAAGCGTATCGCTGTACCATAAGAGCAAGGAACTTTCGGTTACACAGGCTCAGTTGGAACAGCAGCTCGAGGACGCGAATAACAGATCTGCGGAGCTCGAGGAACGCGAGAAGTACATGAAGACTAAGAAGTATATCGAGGACGAAGCAAAGAATAAGCTAGGACTCGTCAACAGTGATGAGATACTAATTAAACCTAAAGAGGATGATGATTAGAAAGTGACACTGGTGCCTCGCACCGATGTCACTTTTTTAAAATGTAGGAGATATATGTCACTATTTCAGAATGTAACTGAATATATGCAGGATAACGGAATGCTGACGAACGTTAAGGCGGTGGTTGTCGGCGTATCTGGCGGAGCCGACTCTGTGGCTCTTCTTCGCGTGCTTTGTGAGTTTCATGAGCTAACTATAAAGGTAGTTCATATCAATCATATGATACGAGGCGAAGAGGCAGATAGGGATGAGGCTTTTGTGACGCAACTATGTGAGATACTAGGTGTCAGCTGCACAGTCTATCGTGAGGATATACCGAAAATGGCTTGCGAGAAGCATATGACTGAGGAAGAAGCAGGACGTATATTTAGATACGAGTGCTTTAATAAAGAAGCCGAAGCTTTGAAAAATCAGCTGAATGATGATTCACACAATAAGTCGAAGGATACTAAGGATATAGATAAATCTGTAAGGATTGCGGTTGCCCACAACATGGATGATCTTGCAGAGACGGTACTTTTTAACATGGTACGTGGCAGCTCGCTCCTGGGACTTGCAGGTATTAAGCCTGTAAATGGCAGGATAATTAGGCCTCTTCTTATGACGTCTCGTGTAGAGATAGAAGAGTACCTGGGCTCACTGGGACAGAGCTATATAACGGATTCCACGAATCTAGTGGAAGATTATACAAGAAACAAGATCAGGCTATCTATAATACCACAGCTTAGGGAGATAAATGACGGTGCTACAAGTCACATAGTCGAGATAGCCAAGGAAGCGAGGCAGCTAAGCAGGGATATAAACCTTGAGATAGCCAGGGATTATTACCAGGAGATAAAACAAGAATCAAGAGGTAATAAAGCTGATACATCTCAGCGGCGTGAGATAGATATAGCTGTCTTTCAGAGGCTTAGCTCGCTGGCAAAGGGAGAACTAGTTCTATCTATGATGGAAAGTATCTGTGGGCGTAGAAAGGATATCACTAGAGAGCATATATCTCTGGTATCGGGTCTAGCCGGCATGGAGTCAGGCAAGAGTGTGAATCTTCCTTATGATATGTATGCATATCGCTCCTACGATAAGATAGTAATATCGAAAAATCTGAGGAAGAGTGACACGGCTGATTCGACAAAGGTAAATGAATCTGCTTCATTTGGAGTCATCGAGACTGAGGTGATTCCTTATGACGAGTCCCTTGACCTAAGCAAAAAAGAATATACGAAGCTTATAGATTATGATAAAATAAACTTCGTGCCTGTTCTCAGGACTCCAGAATCAGACGATTTTATCGTGGTGAGCCAGGACGGCGGCAGCAAGAAGCTGTCCCGATTCTTTACTCATTCGAAGGTAGACCGAGAGGCACGTATAAGCTTTCCTGTAGTGGCAGATGGATCAGAAATCATCTGGGCGGTTGGTCTAAGACTGAGCGAACGCTACAAGGTGACAGCTGGTACTAAAAATGTGATGAGAATCACATATAAAAAGTAATAAATAAGAGGTAGAGTTTTGGAAAAAAGAACAAGAAGAGGCGCAGGAAATCTTATTCTTGCGTACGCATTGGTAGGAATCCTCTTTATGGGTGCGTGGGCATTTCTTTCCCGTCCTATAAATGTGGATAAGACCTACAATGATCAAAAGCTGAAGCAGGACGTGAAGGAAGGAAAGGTTACGGCTGTAATAGTTCAGCAAAATGAAGAGATTCCGACAGGAACCGTCGAAGTAACATTTAAAGAGGGCGTGAAAGTATATTATACGCAGGATGTTTCGCTAACTATCGGGATTCTGAGCGGCTCCGATGTGGAGTATGAGATAACTGATGTTAACAGAGCAGGCCTCCTGGAGAAACTGGCTCCATACATCTTTATATCGATACTTTTTGTAGTATATATTACAGTAACTTCGACTCAAATGGCTTCTATAAGCGGAGGTATCGGAGGTGGCGGAGCAAATAGCAACCTCGCAAACTTCGGAAAGAGTCGAGCTAAAAAAGATTTGCAAACGGGCGTTACGTTTGACGACGTAGCAGGCCTTGATGAAGAGAAAGAAGAGCTGGCGGAGATAGTTGATTTCCTTAAGGATCCAGCTAAATATACTGAAATTGGCGCTAGAATTCCAAAGGGTATCATCCTTGAAGGTCCTCCGGGAACAGGTAAGACACTGCTGGCAAAAGCAGTATCAGGTGAGGCTGGAGTTCCATTTTTCTCCATCTCTGGTTCTGATTTCGTAGAAATGTTTGTCGGCGTTGGTGCTTCTCGTGTGCGTGATCTCTTCGCAGATGCAAAGGAGAATAAGCCTTGTATAGTATTTATTGATGAGATAGATGCAGTGGCTCGTCAGCGTGGTACTGGCCTGGGTGGCGGTCACGATGAGAGAGAGCAGACACTGAATCAGCTCCTTGTAGAAATGGATGGTTTCGGCGATAACGAGGGAATCATCGTTATGGCTGCAACAAACCGAGTAGATATCCTCGATACAGCGATTCTACGACCTGGTCGTTTCGATAGACGTGTTAAGATTGGCCGTCCTGATGTAAAGGGACGTGAGGAGATTCTGAGAGTTCATACAGCGAAGAAGCCTCTTTCAGATGATGTTAATCTTCATGAGATAGCAAGAACAACTGCTGGATTTGCGGGTGCAGATCTGGAGAACCTTGTAAATGAAGCAGCTATCAAGACTGCTAAGGAGAACAGAAAGTTTATTACTAAGAAGGATATTGATGACGCTTTCGTAAAGCTTGGTATCGGAACTGAGAAGAAGTCACGTGTCGTATCCGAGAAGGATCGTAAGATAACGGCCTATCATGAGTCAGGCCATGCAATCCTGTTCCACCTCTTAAGCGAGATGGAGGAGGTTTATACCATTTCTATCATACCAAATGGATCAGGGGCAGGCGGATACACTATGCCACTTCCAAGTGATGATGAAATGTTCTACACCAGGAACAGAATGCTTCAGAACATTCAGGTGTCCATGGGTGGACGTATCGCTGAGTCACTTATATTTGATGATATCACTACGGGCGCATCCCAGGATATCAAGCAGGCAACTAGCGTTGCCAGAAGCATGGTTATGAAGTATGGCTTCGCAGAGAATATGGGCTTCCTCAACTATGAGGCAGGTGAAGGCGAAGAAGTCTTCATAGGACGTGAGATAGGTCATCAAAGACCTTACAGCGAGCAGGTTGCATCACAAATAGATGCAGAGGTTAAGAAGATAATCGATTACTGCTATAATGAAGCAGAGCGTATCCTCAAGGAGAACATGGATGTTCTTCATAAGTCAGCAGAACTTCTCATAGAGAAGGAAAAAATCACTGGCGAGGAGTTTGTGGAATTATTCGCCTAAACTTGTTAATATTGCACAACAAACCGGAGTAAAAATAGTTCAAAATATATAACTACTTGTGACACTTGCATAAACTGTAGTTATAATAAACAAAAAAGATATAAAAAAAATGTCTTTTTTGTGAACACTTTTTAACAATAATCCGTATAATAACTATTGTAACCCCCCAATACATTATATAGTTTTTTGCTACACCCCATAAGTAACAAAATACCTTCTCCAAAAGAGCTTGCCTACCCCGGCAGGCTCTTTTACTTTTCCCAGTGTTTATGCGGGTCCCAGGCTTTTAGCCTTATTTTTTTGACTTCAAAAATAGTTTACATAAACGTCAATATTATGTCTACTGATACAATTACTGATACAATCGATGCAGAATTTTCTGCAAAAACTACACCCTTTTGATGTGGTGATATTATGTTAACTGATACAAAGTGTGACAATTTTGAATTATTAAAAGTCTCGGAACCCGCATAAATAAAGGAAAAATCCACCTTTCGAGGAGGTGGATTTTCTGCAAGATTATTTATTGGTTTGTATAAAATTGGCTATTTTACTTGATTTTCTTATCTGATGTGAGCAGGTTTAATAGTTCATCATCAGATTCTTTATCTAATTTCAGGTATTCTATTAGGGCATTATTTATCCCTTTTCCCTTAAAAGCTATTTTGACAGTATCAGGGATATATTCACCATTTTCATCTTTTTCAGCAGTAATTTTCATATTAAGCTGTTCATCAAGAGTTTTTATTATTGTTATTAGTTCTCCTACAGTAGTAATCTCTGACTCGTAAAAGTTATCTACACTTATTCCGAGTGCATCTGCTATTTTTTCCAGCTGTTCATACTTCGGGTTTCTAACACCTGTCTCATATTTTTTTATCGTTGATAGATTAATGCCGGAAGCCTTCCCCAGATCCCCCTGGGACATATTTTTAGCCTGTCTATAGTATTTCATGAGTCTTGCAACATTACTTATCTGTTTTTCCTTTATTTCGTCCATAATAATCCCTCTTTTCTTGGATTCTCGTTTATTTTTCTCACTGTTTCTATATATAACTTAATCTGTTGGTTATATCGCTTAAGTTCATATCAATTCTATCACAAGGTTCACAAAAGAGAAACTTTTTTCTGAATATGCTTGACAGTTCACAAAAAGGAACCTATAATATATACAAAGGTTCACAAAGAGGAACCCAAATTATAACTATCAGTGTCACAGATAGAAAAACACCCAAAACAGGCTGAAATTTGGCAGTGTGACAGACTTCTCGAATCAGTAAATCTGATGTACCATTATCACACAATTTAATAACACAGCTGCAGTTCAAGTGAAAACCTTGGGGTGCTGCCTGGAGGGGAAGCAGTCACTGTTACCACATTAGTAGCCTGACGGATCGAAAGATGAAGGGTGAGGAACAGGACAGCCAACTGATAAAGGGAATAACAGCATTGCTTGGAGATAATGAACCACAGAGGATATAGAAGAATATCCTCATCCTCGAAATGGCAGTAGAGGAGATAGTTCTTTTTTATAAAGAGCGTCGTGAGCGAAAGGGTGAATATAAATTCATCTGGATCGGCTTACTGCAGTTCCCAAGTGTACAGGGCGATGAGGTGGTTGAGAGACCGTTGTACACCTACATAGTACTTTACAGAATAATTAGTACCTGTTCTGTGGAAGCTACTAAATCCGGCCAGAAAAAAAGGAGGAGTAGAGATGAGTATATATGTAGAAACTGGCAGATTATATGGAGCCTCCGGTGGAGGTGGGCTTGATGGGTCGTAGAAAAAAGGTTTATTCAGTGAACTTTAATAGTTTAAATGACATGATCCTTTACGCCTATGGTAAAGAGAAGAAAATCAATAATAAAAAAGATACTGAGAGACTTCTCTTCGAAATCAAGGAAAGGATAGCAAAGGATAAAATCGACAGCTTTAGGAAGAAACATAACTGTAAGGAATGCTTTTTATTTAACGACAAAGATTGTAAGGCTGAATGTTATTGCAGATTTGATAAGCAGCGTCGTTTACGCCACAAGTCAAAAATCAACGGATGTCCACATAACAATAATGAACCTTGCTGTTATGCAAATGAATCTGGAACATGCTTCGGATATTGTTATAAGAAGCAGATGAATTCTGAAAAAATTACAGATCAAAAAGGTTTAGAGAGGAGTGATGGACAATGAGGGATTTAGAGATTATTGCAATAGATCACGGCTGGTCTATGTGCAAGACTCCGAATGATATTTATATCAGTGGCGTGAGTGAGATAACTACTGAGCCTGCCTACTTTGATAACATTCTGGAATACAAAGGCAGATACTTCAAGGTTGGAACTGATAGGTTAGAGGTAAAAGCTACAAAGGTAGAAACACCCGATTATTATTATCTGACACTTGCGGGTATCGCAAAGGAATTAAAGTTAAGAAATAAGACAGAAGCAAGAGTGGTACTTTCAGTAGGTCTTCCGGCTTCGAGATACGGTGATGAAAAGAATGAATTCATTAAGTATCTCAAACAAAATGATGAAGTATATTTCAAGTTTGAACAAACTAAGTATCATATCTGGATTGATAGAATTCTTGTTTATCCCCAGTGCTATGCAGCGGTTGTTGATCGTATTGCTATGTTTGGTCCAAAGGTGGTTGTTGTAGATATTGGAAGCTGGACTATAGATATAATTCCCGTAGTGAATAAAAAGCCTGATGAGGCAGGAACTGATTCAATCCAGCAGGGAATCATAACATGTATGAGAAATATCAATAAGCAATGTGTAAGGCAGCTTGGAGAAAAGATAGATGAAGAGCTTATAAAGGAATATATGATATCACATAAAAGCTCACTATCTGATGAATACATACAGATAATGAATCAGGAAATAAGTTCATTTATCTCAATGGTAATAAATTCTCTCAGAGAAGAAAAATATAGCCTAAAAACAACCCCATTTGTATTTGTGGGTGGTGGTGCTGTAGTAATGAAGAACTTTGGAAGCTTCAATCAGAATAATTTTTCCTTTAATACTGATATTTGTGCAAATGCTAAAGGATTTGAAACATTGGCTAAGATAACGATGTCAAAGGAGAAGATGAATGTCCAGTGATGAAAGCATTCATTATGGTTTCAGGTTAAATATAAACAATCCAGAGCATTTAGCAATTCACAAAATACTTCGAGATCTAAACCCTGAAATATATCGAAACAAAAGCAATTTCATAATAGATATTCTTAAGAAAACGCTTCTTGATGCAGATATTGATCTTCTTACTGGCGAGGGCAGTAAGGAAATAAAAAAACAAGGGGGATATGCAACAAAGGAGTATGTGGATAAACAAAGGGAAATATTAAAGAAAGAATTAGAGGCTGAGATAAGACAAGAATTATTCAGTATGGTGATAACTACACTAAAATCAGGTGGAGGTAACTTCAATAATATTGGTTTTAGTTCGCAGGTAAATGAATCACCTACTGAAAAAGGTAAAAAGGAAGCTGAACAAGCTTTAGATGAATTGACTGATTTATGGTCATAGAAAGGCAGGTAAATTATGAGGATACTAAGCTTAATAGGAAAAGGAATATTGGATGTTTTATGGATATTAGTAAGAATAGCAGGGGCCGTTCTGTGGCTTGCCCTGGGAGCATTAAGAGGTTTTCTGATGTTGCTTAGTCTAGTCCTCAGAATCTTCTTTGCTTTTCTTGGAGGAGCATCTATATAAGGAAGGAGAGAGTGATCATGAATATTGAAGCAAGATATAGACTTTACATGTTTATCAGAAAAATGCGTAGGCTACTTTGCTACTATTTCAGAATCAGCAAGATGGCAGAAGCATAAGAGTAACTGACACAACTAAATAATACTTGTGGGCAGTTAAAGTCGTATCTCATCTGTCCACGGAAAGGACAGGTGGAAGATATGAAGAAACTAATGATGATTCTTATAACTATAGCAATACTTGGACTCACCGGCTGTACAACTGATGTTAAGGATGCAATAAATAATAGCAAGGATGTAGTTGCCAAGCAGACTGAAGAGTCAACTGAGATAAAGACAGAAGCTACTACTGAATGCAAAGAGCAGACAACTGAGAAAGCCAGGGAAGAGAAGAATACTTCCGATGATAAGAAGCGGAATAGCAGGATGTCAGTATCAACAGAGGCAACTACAGAGAACAAGAATAAAACAGAAACTTCAGTTCAAGTGAAAACTGAAAAAGCTACTGAAACTGTAACAGAAGTTCCAACAGAGACTCGTACAGAAACAGCTACGGAAGCCCCAACAGAGTCTTGTACTGAGGCAGAAACAGAGGCGGCTACAGAAGCTCCTGCACCAGCTGAAGTATCTTATAGTCCAGGGAATGTTGTATCACTAGCTACATCCAAATGTCAGGCAGGTGGTATGATAAAAACCACGGATAATCTTGCCAATCTTTTGGCACAGGGACAGATTACAGAAGATGAGTATAATGAATATTATCCGTATGATGGTCTCGGATACTACAGCGTGTTCGTAGAAACGGATCTGAACAAGGCAGCAACTACATCGGGAAGACTTCTTGGAAGTGAGGATGCTATAGCAACTTATATAGCGGATATGTTGCTTCTTGAATCAAATCCATATTTTCTTATAGAGTATGGTGGTGTGACAAACTCAGGTGGTCAGGACTTTTATGAGTTCCGTTGCTATAGATAAGGATATATACAACTAAATATAAATATACCGAAATGAAAGGTATACAACTGAGAGATTTGAGCCATAGCTTGAGTCTCTCTTTTTTGTTGCAAATTTGTAAGGAGGAATTAAGAAAAATGAGACAGAAACTAAAACGATTTATGTCATTTATAATGGCTCTTTTGATTGTAGTTTCATCTGTGTCCGGATCGGCTATGACAGCATTTGCTGCAAGTGCTGAGGCAAATATAAGCTTCTGGTATGCATCAGCAAGTGAGCATGGCGTTGTGTCAGAATTCAATTCTTCTCATACAGGTCAGATTCTATATGCCATGATAGATGGGAAGATAGGCTATTGCCTTAATTTTGGTCTTACGGCTGAAACTGGTGAACTGATGAAGAGTGATGATGAACCGAACAATACAAGTCTTTCTGCAAAGCAGGAAAAACTGCTTGCTCTTTGTCTGTATTATGGTTATGCGGATACAGCAGATACACAGAATGAGCCATCAAATGACAAGAAGGATCAGTTCATTGCAACGCAGAGTCAGGTATGGATCATAGAAAAAGGACTCTTTGGAACAGATAGTGCAGATAATGCTGCCTATACTCTTTCAAGATGTGCTCCGGATCCTGATACTTGTTATGGTTATTATAAAACTTTAAGAGACAGTATCGGTGCAGCTTATGATCAGAAGATACCAAGCTTTGCCAGCAAGACTAAGAGTGGTGCAGAAACCATAGAACTGAAGTGGAATGAGACAAATCAGAGATATGAAATAACACTTACAGATAAGAATAAGGAGCTTAAAGGCTTTGATCTTAGTCTCAAGGGTTATGATACTTCTGTGGATGGTAATAAGCTGACCATTTCAAGTACAAAGGTTCAGACTGAGGCAACTACTGGTACATTTACATCAAATACTGGAAAGGTTGAACCAACATCGAGCTGTGTATTCTGGTTTAATGGTAATAGTAATTATCAGGAGTTCGTATCTGAAAGACCTTCAGCGGATCCTATCTATGCTTATATCAAAGTGAAAACTGAAGATATAGGTTATGGATATCTTGAGAAGCAGGACAAGGCTACAGGAACAAAGCTTCCGGGTGCGACCTATGGTATTTATTCCGATAGTGGATGTACTGCACTTGTGGAGAAGATGGTCACAGGTGATGACGGTGGATGTAAGTCAGGACCACTAACACCAGGAACTTACTATGTAAAGGAAATATCTTCGCCAAGAGGATATGTTCTTGATAAGGATGTTCATACACTTGTAGTTAAAGCAGGTCAGACGACTTCATTTACCGCTAAGGATTCTGAGCAGGTGGGAGCACTTACCATTTATAAGGAAGGAGAGGTACTTGTAGGATGGAATGGAACCAACTTTGCTTATGAGAAGAGAAAGCTTCCAGGAGCCACCTTTAAGGTTACGGCAGGAGCAGATATTTACCGAGCCGATGGTGCAAAGGTTTATAACAAAGGTGCTGTAATTGCTGATGGTCTTGTGAGTGGTAAGGATGGTCAGGTGACGCTCAATAATCTTCATCTTGGGACCTATAATGTTACCGAGACAAAGAGTATCAGTGGATATACTATCAACGGAGAGACAAAGACTGTAACGATTGAATATAAGGATCAGAATGTTGAAGTTCAGTTTGAGAGTGTGACTATTGAGAATAAGCGTCAGAAGGCAAAGGTGAATGTATCTAAGATTGATAAGGATACTAAGAATCCACTTAAAGGTGGAGAGTATACCATGTATGCCGGAAATGACATTAAGAGTTATGACGGAAAGGTTATCATGAAGAAGGATACTGCAATTCAGACGGCTATAACCGAAAACGATGGTAACGGAACCTATACAGTAGATCTTCCAATAGCTAACTCTTATTACATTAAGGAGACTAAAGCGCCATATGGATATCTTCGTAATCAGTCGGATGTATTCAGCTTTTCATTTGAAGCCATGGACGAGAAGACACCTACAGCTGAATTTAAGCATACCTTTGAGAATGACAGGGTAACTGCCAAGATTCATCTTTACAAGATAGATAAGGAAACAGGAAAACCTTATCCTCAGGGAGATGCTTCACTTGAAGGTGCAGTTTATGGGCTTTATGCCAGAAATGATATAGTTCATCCTGATGGAAAGACAGGAGTCCTCTATAAGAAGGGGACAAAAGTTGCAGAGCTTAAAACAGATGCAAATGCAGAGGCTGAGATTAAAAACTTGTATCTAGGTGATTATTACATCAAAGAGATAGAGGCTCCGGTAGGTTATAACATTGACACTGAGGAGCATGACCTTAAATGTGATTATGAGGGTGATCTTGTAGCAGAGGTAGCGAGAGAGTCAACATCTGAGGAGCAGGTTAAGAAGCAGCCATTCCAGCTGATCAAAGTATCAGATAATGGCGAGGATACTGAGGCACCGCTTCTTGAAGGAGCAGGCTTTACAGCTTACCTTAAGTCAAAGCTTCCTGTAAAGGAAGACGGCAGCTATGATTTTGATAATGCTACCCCTATAGTTATCGGAGGCAAAGTAACTGGAAAGGAAGCAGCCGAAGGTAAGGGAGAGACCACTATCTATACAGATAAAAAGGGACATGCAGTATCTATTCCGATACCATATGGAACCTATATCGTGGTTGAGTCAGTCACACCTCACAACATGGAAACAGTAAAGCCATTTGAGGTAAGAATCACAGAGCATAAGCCGGATGAACCTCTTGTTTGGCGAGTATTCATAGACAGGGAGTTCAGTGCAAAGCTCAGAATTATAAAGAAGGATGATGAGACTCAGAAAACAGTTCTTCTTCCTAACGCTGAGTTCCGTATCTACAACATGGATACAGAGGAATATGTTGAGATGATCACAACTTATCCTTCAAAGGTTACACATAAGACTTTTAAGACAGATGATGATGGTGATCTTTTACTTCCTCAGGTACTTCACCTTGGAAATTACCGAATAGAAGAAATAGCAGCACCTTATGGCTATGTGAAGAATGAGAACTATGTTGAGGTCGCAGTTGATACTGATACTTTCTATGAGACAGATCCTGACACCTACGAGGCTATTATCACAGTGGAATATGAGAATCATCCAACAAAGGGTGAGATTACCATAGAAAAGCGTGGTGAAGTACTTGAAGGTTATGAAGGTGGATGGTTTGCTGACAGTGACGAAAAAGAGTTCGTATATGTTGAAGGTGGTCTTGAAGGGGCAGAGTTCGAGGTATATGCAGCTGAGGATATTTATACTGCTGATAACCAGGTGGATGAGTCTGGGGAGAGAACAAAGTATTATAGTGAGGGAGACCTGGTAGCAACGCTTACTTCTGATGCAGAAGGTAAAGCAGTACTTAAGGATATTCCTCTTGGACAGTACAAAGTTGTTGAAACAAAGGCTCCGTTTGGATATCTGCTTGATCCTCAGGAACAGACCAGTACACTTGTTTATGCTGATGATGAGACTCCTGTAATCTATGACACAAAGACATTTAAGGATGAACGAGAAAAACTTGAGCTTGTTGTAGAAAAGCGTGATGCAGAAGATGACAGAGCTATCGAAGGTGCAGTCTTCGGACTTTATGCAGCTGAAGATATTAAGACCAGAGATGGTAAGGTTGTTGTTGAGGCAGGAACACTTCTGGAACAGGCAACTTCAGATGCAGATGGACTTATAAAGTTCACTAAGGATTATCCTTTTGGTAAGTATACTGCAAAGGAAATCAAAACACCGGCTGGATATGTTTCATCTGATGAGGTAATCGAGTTCGATGCCAGGTATATCGATGAGAATACTCCTGTAGCAAAGTACAGTAGTGAGTTTATAAATACTCCTACAAGCTTCGAATTCTCCAAGGAGGATATAACAAGTGGTGCTGAGCTTAGTGGGGCTACACTTTCAGTGATCGATAAGGATGGTAACGTGGTAGAAACCTGGACATCAAAGGCAGGTGAAAAGCATGTGCTTAAGAGACTTGTGGTTGGAGAAACATATATACTTCGTGAGGAGTTCGCACCTTATGGATATCTCAGAGCGACAGATGTGGAGTTCACTGTAATTGATACAGAAGAAATCCAGTCAGTAACTATGAAGGACGAGGTACCTACAGGTACAATAATCATCAATAAGGATGGAGAGTTCCTTCAGGATATTGAGGCTACCCAGGATAAGTGGTATGACTTCCTGTTCAGTTGGAAGAAGAAATCCATGGCTGGCGTAACTTTTGAAGTATATGCAAAGGAAGATATAGTTAGTCCTGATGGTATTGATACTGTTTACTATGAGAAGGATGAACTTGTTGCAACTCTTGTAACAAACGATAAAGGTGTAGCATTTATAGATAAGCTGCCACTTGGTAAGTATTATCTGGTTGAGACTGATACACTTGAAGGCTTTATGCTGGATAGCACACCTATTGATGCTGACCTTTCATATATGGATCAGGATACTCCTATCGTTTATGCTGGAGACCATATCTTTAACGAAAGACAGAAGGTAGAAATCTCTGTTATAAAGAAGGATTCAGAAACGGGTAAAGCTCTTGAAGGCGCTATGTTTGGACTGTATTCTGCTGAGGAAATAATTTGCACTGAAACTGATGCAAAGCTTCAAACAGACAGTCTAATTGAAAAGGCTGTTACAGATTCTGAAGGAAAGATTCACTTTGTATCAGATCTTCCGCTTGGAAAGTATTATATCCAGGAAATTGAACCTCCTAAGGGTTATGCTTCCAATAAAGAAAAAGTGCAGATTGATGCATCATATAATCCTGAAGGAGAAAAAGTACTTAAGTTCGAAGCAGAGTTCAAAGATGTTCCTATTAAGGTTGAATTTAGTAAAACAGATGTGACTGGAGAAAAAGAACTTGAAGGTGCAAAACTTACTATCATTGATTCCGAAGGTAAGACTGTTGAGACCTGGACCAGTACTAAGGAACCTCATATGGTTGAGAAGATACCGGCAGGTAAGTACACTCTTAGAGAGGAGACTTCACCTTATGGATATACCATAGCGAACGATATAGAGTTTGAGGTTAAGGATTCAGGCGAGATTCAGAAGTGTCAGATGAAGGATGACTATGTATATGGAAAACTGCTCCTTAAGAAGAGAGATTCCGAGCTTAATACCATGATTGAGGGTGTTGAATTCGAAATCAGAGATAAGGATGGTAAGGTGATTCAGACGCTTGTAACCGGTAAGGATGGATGTGCTGAAAGTGATCTGCTTCCAATCTGTACCTTTGACAAAGATGGCAGCTTCGATAAGGATATAACTTATACTGTAGTCGAAACAAAGGCTAAAGAAGATTATATTCTTGATAGTACTCCTCATGAGGTGACATTCACCTATGGAAGAGATGAGAATGGTAAGCTTCAGGATGATGCAAAGGCTCCAGAGGTAGTTGAGTATACACTTGATCTTACTAATAAGCCTACACAGCCTAAGCTTCCTCAGACAGGTGATAATTATAATCCATTTGTCTGTGGTGCTATCGGACTTGCATTTATACTCTTTGCGGTATCATATATATTCTTCAGTAAAAAGACTTCTATGGTAGATGATATTGAAGAATATGATGACGATGATGAGGATATAGAAGAGTAAAACACATTTTAGTAAAAGACAATTTAGTAAATGGAAATCGGGAGATATGAGCCATAAGGTTTGTATCTCCTATTTTTGTATCAATTTTAGGAGAAAACCCAAGTGATTGGGAGAAAGAATAAGAGGTAAAAATATATGAGAATGAATTTTGAGACATTTAAAGGCGTAGTTGAGACGGAGCTTTTGAACTTCTTTCCAGATTCTATGAAGAATGGAAAGGTAGTATTTGAAAAGGTTCCAAAGGTAAACAGAGAACTGGATGCTGTAACTATAGAGCTTGAGGGAGAGAAGAGAAATATCTGCCCTACTCTTTATCTTCAGGATATGTATGAAAGATATGAGGCTACTGAGAATCTTCCTGATGTTATGAGTGAGTTTGCGGCAGCATATCTTCAGAGCATGGAAAGAAGTGAGGAAGTGATTAAGAAGATTGATCTTCCTAACTGCAAGGACAGAATCATATTCCAGCTTATTAATGCAGAACAGAATAAAGGGCTTCTTGCTGACGTTCCTTACAGACCATTCCAGGATCTTGCTATCATCTACAGAGTTGTAGTCGAGGATCGTGAAGGGGTTCTTGCATCTTCAATCATAACTAATAAGGTTGCTGATGCTATTGGTATGAAAGAAGCAGAGCTTTTTGAGCTTGCTGCTGAAAATACTAAGAGGATAAATCCTGTGAAAATTATAGGTATGAGTGAAATGCTCAGAGGAACTTTATTTGATATTGGTGCTGATGAAGAGGAATTAGATATGATGATGCCTTATCAGCCTGAAGAGGAAATGATGTATGTGATCACAAATGAGAGAAATATGCATGGAGCTATTTCTATGATTTATGAGGATGAGCTCCATAAACTTTCAGAAGTAATTTCTGATGATCTATATATTCTTCCAAGTTCGATTCATGAGGTGCTTGCAGTTCCTGCCAGCTCACAGTCTCCTGAAGAGCTTGCTGAAATGGTTCATACCATAAATATGGCAACAGTAAATCTTGAGGATAGATTATCAAATCAGGTTTATCACTATGACAGAAATGCACGTACACTTAAGCTTGCTACTGATACACCAAATAAAAGACTTGATGGTGAGGTGGCTGAGCAGCAGCTTGTATATGAGGCAAATAAAGGACCTAAGAGATAGGAGGATTCCTATGGAATTACAGACTGTTGATATAAAAGATTTAATAAGAATCATGAATGAAAGTCCGGAAGATTTTATAATCACGGTCGAAGGTCTGGATGGAGGTGACGAAGATGCCGAAGAAGAATCCATTTAAGTTGGATGTGGTGTCTATACGCCTTAATAAGGATGCTCCGCTTATGTCGGGGCATCCGGTTAAGTCTCCTGAGGATGCGGTAAAGCTTATAGGTCAGGAACTATGCGAGATGGATAGAGAGGTTGTATGTATCATAAATCTTAAATCTGACGGTACACCAATTAATTGTACCTTTGCAAGTATGGGTGCACTGGATAGATCAGTAGCGCATCCAAGAGAGTTATTAAAGGCAACTATACTATCCAATGCATCGACCATGATTATGATTCATAACCATCCGTCTGGAAATCTTGACCCTTCAATTGAAGACTCAATACTTACCGACAGGATGATTAAGATTTGTGATCTGGTAGGTGTGCCGCTTGTAGATCACATAATAGTTGGAGGCGATAATTCAGATTACTTCAGCTTTAAGGAAAAGGACAGGCTGCCAGCTTCCAACCTAAGATACAGTCTTAAGACAGACTATAAGGATATTGAATTCTCAGTACCAATGGCAGCAGAAGTAAATAGTAATAAGGGTGATGTAAGCACTATTGCTGAAAATAATAAAACGGGAAGGAGGACCAAGAGATGAGCGATAGATTCACTGAAGAAGAACTAAGTATAGCGAAGTCAGTTGATCTTGTTGAGGTAGCCAGAAGTCTTGGATATACACCTAAGAAAATAGGACGGTTCTATACTTTGAAGGAAATGGATTCTATGAGAATCTATGACCATAGAAATTGGTTCCGTTTTTCCGGTAAATGTGAGAGTGGAAGGAACGGTGGTTCTCAAATAGATTTCTTAAGAGAGTTCGCAGGACTGGATGTTAAAGATGCTGTGTTCTGGCTTCTGGATTTTGCAGGAGTCAGACATGACAGCATAGGGGAAACTGTTTCGGGAGATTGTATCATTCATAATGATAAACCAGTATCTGAAAAGAAGGAATTTATCCTTCCGGTACCTGCTTCGAATAATGATAGGATCATCAGATATCTTAATCAGGATAGAGGGCTTAGCATAAGTACAATAGATTATTTTATCCGTAAGGGCATTATATATGAGAGCCAGGAATATCATAATGTGGTATTCCTCGGAAATGATAAGAGTGGTGTCACAAGATTTGCAAGCCAGAGAGGAATCTATGATAGAGATGGGAAAGCTTTTAAATGTGATGTGGCAGGAAATGATAAGATGTACGGTTTCAATATTACAAATGATAATAGTAATCGGATAGTAGTGTTTGAAGCAGCTATAGACATGATGAGCTATGTAGATATCTTTCAGGATTTTGACAGCAATATGATTGCACTGGGAATGACAGCAGATCTTCCCCTTGAAACATTTTTAAGTGATCATCCGGGTATTAGTAAAATTGAGTTTGCTCTTGATAACGATGAACCTGGAAGGTTAGCTGCTGAAAAACTGATTCAGAAGTATAGAGATAAGGGCTATGAGGTAAAGGATGCCTCGGCTCCAGTCATGTATAAAGATATAAATGAGTGGCTGGTGGCTACAAAACTGAAATTATCATCTGACTCTGTAGCTGAAAGAAAGTATGAATATCTTAAGTCGGGTATCAAAAAATAACTGTGTAACAAATTGTTGGCAGATGGATGATTTGTGTAACAAATTGTTGGAACTCGGGAGTTTCTGCCAACAAATTGTGTAACACGAAAAATGCCTGTGTAACAGATTGTTGGCAGAAGCCGCTTTTGTGTAACAAATTGTTGGAACTCATGGGTTTTTGCCAACAAATTGTTGGAACTTATGAATTTTATAGGGATTTAACAGGATTCATATATATCAGGGGTCTTAGGGTGCTCCCTAACAAGATGCAAAATGGAAATGTTAAACATTTTGCGTATCTTGCCACTATATTCAAATGATTTCAAAACATCAAAACATGAAGGTGATGTGACCAGAGATTTCATACAGATAAAAGAAGGGAGGAATGCTTATGGCGAGAGGGAAATCGATTGTTAAAGGCTTTAGAATTTCAGAAAAGGAAGCTGCACTCTTATCAGCGAGGGCCTTGGAGTCAGGGATGAAGGAAAGCGATTATATAAGGCTGTGCATTTCTAAGGGACCGATGGATCATAAAGAAATAAGAATTATTCTTCATGATATGCTGACTGAGATTAATCATATTGGTATAAATATCAATCAGGTGGTAAAAAATAATAACTCCGGATTATATCTTCCTTCCGATAAGGATAGGCTTCTTGCTTATATGCAGCGCCTTAGCTTAAGTATGGCAGAGGTGGTGAAGCGACTTGGCAATAACTAAGTTGATGAATATCAAGGATACCGGTACTTCTGATCATGCAGGACACTTAAACAGACTTCTTACTTATATGATGAATCCTGAAAAAACTCAGGAGGAGGCTAAGGTTGGAGCTGTGAACTGTATTCCGGAATCAGCTTCGATAACTATGCAGCAGACTAAGGATAGCTTCGGAAAGGTAACTGGGAGGCAGGGATATCACTTTGTTATATCCTTCAAGCCGGGTGAGACTGATGCAGATACAGCATATAAGATAGCTGAAGAATTTATATCAGAATATCTGTCTGATAAGTATGAGACGGTATTTGCAGTCCATGATGATAAGGAGCATATACATATTCATATAGCTTTCAACAGTGTCAGTTTTGTAGATGGTTATAAATACCATTATGCTAATAATGACTGGGCAAAGATTATACAGCCGATAGTTAATCGTCTTACAAGTAAGGAAGGACTTAGCACAGTCGAGCTTGATCCTAATGAAAAGCATGATCGATATAAGGATCATAATACCTATCGTGATGGTGCTGATAACTTCTCGGATATGATAAAGCGTGATATTGATGTGGCGATTGCTGAAGCTTATAGCTATGATGAGTTTCTTCAGATAATGAAGGACAGAGGATATGAAATAAAGGAAGGGAAGTATCTGGCATTTCGAGGAAAGGAAATGTCCAGATTCCGAAGATGTAAGAAAGAGACCCTTGGAATTGATTATACTGAGGAAGCAATCCGAAACAGAATTCCATATGAATCCCTTAATACCTACAGAGCTGAAACTGAAGAGGAAGCTCAGAAAATAGTTTATTCGAAGATACCAAGAGGTAAGAGAGCCAAACTTAGTCCGGTGCAGAAGAAATACTTTGCAAGGCTCTATAGATTAAAACTTATTCAAAGAAGACCTTATAGTAAAGCATGGCAGTTTAGGGATGAGATAAAGAAGATGCATAAGTTGGAGGAACAGTATCTGTTTCTGGTAGAACATGATATAACCTCACTTGACCATCTTAAGGAAGTTAAGAGTGATCTTGATTCAGAAAGACGGAAAGTTGCCGGAGCTAAGAACAAAAATTATAGAACTGTTAAAAAACTGAGAGAGCTTTATCAGGTTGCTTCTGAAATGAGTGATCTTCTTCCTGGCGAAAGACTATTTCAGTCGGGAGATAAAGAATTTGAAACAGAGCATAGAAAGTATTCTAAACTTAATGATGTGCTTAAGAAAGAAGGATATACATATGAAGAGATAAGGAGACTCAAGGAGCATTATCATAGTGAAGAACTTCTCCTTAAGGAGATGTCCAAGAAAACGTCGAGAGATGTAAGAATAGCTGTATCTATAATAAAAGAACTCGAAGAGGAAATGATCAGAAATCCAGAAGTAGATAAGGATACAGCGGAAAAAGAACCGGAGAAGAAAATTGAAGAAAAGAAATTAATCAGACAGCCAAAGATAAGATAGGGCTGTTTTTTTTATGGAGGTAGTTGAATGGAAGAATTTGTGATAAATGAAGCGAAAATAAAAGAAGATCTTGAATATTTAGATAATGTTAATGGTCTCACTAAAGATGATAAGAAGATGGCAAGATGCGATCTGATTGCAGGAATTGATCGTTTGCTTCTTAGGAAGTATTACAAAAGGAATGTAAGTCAGACACGCAAGAAAATAATATCTTTTCTGCTTAGGGCAGGTGCGCCTGAATCAGTGATAGATAAATATCTTGATAAGAAGATAAAGGAAGAGAAGATTAGCCAGGCTGTGAGATATATAACTGAAGGTGTCCCAGCACAGTATGTAGATCTTCATTTTAATGATTCCTTGTTTCCCAGGCTTAGTGAGTACTGGTTATATGAGCAGAATCTGCTCAAAATAAAGAAAGAAAAGGAAGAGGCAGAAAATAAGAAAACTCCTGATGGTTTAATTAGAACTGAAGAGACCGAAGCACCTGTAGAGGATAAATCTGATGAAATTGAGGAGACTGTGGTGAACGAGAAAGAGGATGAATCCACAAAAGATGAAAGTGATGATGATTCCAAAGCAGAAGTGATTGCGGGAGAAACTGTGACGGAAGTGGAAGCTGAAGAGAAGAACGATTCTAAGAGCGATGAAGGTATAAAGCCTGAAGCTGCTGTTTCTCAGAATACAGTAATCAACGGCTTTACATTTGAACAGATGATGGAGCTGTTTTCTTATATGAATAGTAATGCAAATAGCAATGTACAGAAAACGTACGATACTGCTCCGGCTGAGGTCGAAAAGCCAGTATCTGAAGACAAAATCCAAGCTATTGTAGCTGCTGCAATGAAGCAGACAATAGAAGAGGCTAAGAAGCAGACTCTGGAAGAAATCAGTAAGCAACGCACTACAGATGTTGATATAGCTGTGAAGACTGAGAGTAAATTAAGTGATATCAATATAGATGATATCCGTAAGGAAATCAGTGAGCTGAGACGCGAGGCCGATGAGAATAAGAAAACCGAGAATGCACTTAGAAATGAGCTGGAAGAAAAGAGTAAGGAGACGGCTGAGAGAATGAAGGATTATTACGAGATGTTTAGAAATCTTAAGGCAAACCCAGAAGAGGATAAGGTTGAGACTTCTGAGGAACAGAACTCCAAGCTTTCAACCAGCGGCTATATGGTTCCGCTAAAAGATTCCAATGGAAATATTGTAGGAACAATGCCGGTAGAGATTGAAAGAAGAAAATCCAATGGTTTAGGTGGACTCTTTGGGCTTCTCGGTTTTAAGAAGAAGTCTCAGCAAAGTCTGGTTCGAATGGTTATATCCGGAGAACTTAATAAGGCGCAGCTTAGTCATATAGTTGGGGCTATGAAGAAAGGACTCAGTGAGGGGCAGCTTACGGATCTTATCGAGAGTAAGGTCCCTGCTGAAAAAATGCCGGAGATTATAGAGATAGCGCTGCTTGAAAAGAGCATGGGCTATGCATACTAGAAGGGAGATGGAACTATGGCAGAAGAGATTCAGGAGGCGGTACAGATCATTCGTGTCGCTTATGATGGAATAGAGATAGCAATGAAAGCCGGCAGTGGCGGTATCAAAGCTATGCAGAAAATCTTTGAAGTGCTGAGAGGACTGCTTGATTATGAGAAGTCGCTCGGTAAGGTAAATATGAGGAAACTTCTTATGAAGGGTGGAGATCTTCAGGTGCTTCAGTTTAAGTCTGAGGACATGAAGAAGGTTGAAAAGCTTGCCAAGAAATATGGAATCCTTTACTCGGTTCTCCCTAATATCAATAAGGAAAAAGGACTTTCAGAGATTGTATTTCATTCAGAAGCAGTACCAAGAGTAAATATGATGCTTCAGAAGATGAAGAATGGTAAGGTGGCAACCTTCGATGAGTATCTTAAAGAAGGGAATGGAGAACAGATGGATAAGCTTACGCAGTTCCTTGAGAAGGAGAAGCAGAAGGGAAACCTGACAGGCCACACGGCACAGGAGGAAATAGTTGATAACGCAATAGACAACCTGCTTGAGAAGGTCGGTAATTTTGCGACAGAAAAGCAGAGTGTCAGTGTGGACTCAGTAAAAGAGAACTTTTCTGTATCTCAGGATCAGGCTGAGAATGTAATAAATAAGCTTTCCATCATGGGCCTTCTTGATCAGGCTGACAGAGATGGAAATCATAAGGTGCTGATGGATAAGGATTCATTTAATAATCGTATTCGCAGTTATCGTGGTATTGCTGACAGAATGAAGGCGGTATCGCTTTCCAAGAATGCCAGCATGATTGATATCACAATCAGTAAGACTTTAATAGTAGAGGAAAATCCTAACGCAGTTAAGACTCGAGTTCCAGGAACCTGGGGTGATAATGCAAGGTATTTATGGATATCTAAGGAAAATACTATGGAGATTCATGGAGGGAAAACTCTTCTTACATTTCTCGATAAGGATAAGGAGTATAAGCTCTATGATGAGTCAAACCATGTAGTGGAAAAGAAGAAGGGTGATGTGCTTCAGTCTACACATTATGACAATGTCGAGATAGGTGTTCGTCAGAGGTATGAGAAGATGAAGCGTGATAAGGCAAAACGAGAAAAGCAAGTTGAGGATGCTCTTAATAAGTTAGCAGGAGAGAATAAAAAATCAAACTCAGCTCTTAAGGCTGCAACTATGAAACCAAAGTCAGGAAAGGGGAAGAAGAGATAAATGAAAACTACAAAGAAGAAACCATTCTGGCCGATGATAGGTCTCGGAGGATTCTTTGCCATATATCTCGGATATTTAGTAGGTGGTGCATGGGTGCCGGGGAGACGCTTTGATGAATTCATGGCAGTCTTCTCATATGTTCTTGAACATCCATTTGCTAACTATTTTAATGTGAATACCCCCAAGTGTGTAGTAGCGGTGACATTTGTTTATGCCATCGCTATTACTATGTATTATACGAGTCAGAGGAATCTGATGCCGGGGCGTGAGTTTGGTACTGCTAAATTTGCAAATATAAAACAGGTAGTACAAAAGCTAAAAGATCCAGATGTTGGTTTTAACAGAATCCTAAGTCAGAATGTAAGAATGAGTCTTAATACGAGACTGACAAAGCTAAATAATAATGTACTTATCATCGGTGGTTCCGGTGCAGGTAAAACATTTTTTGAGGTAAAGCCTAATCTGATGCAAATGCCTGATAAGTGTTCATTCATATGTACTGATCCTAAGGGAGAACTGCTTCGTTCATGTGGAGGTATGCTAAAGAAGAATGGCTACAATGTAAAGGTTATTAATCTTCTTGAGATGGATAAGTCGGATAGATATAATCCGTTTGCCTATATCCGTCAGGAGACAGATGTTGTAAAGCTTATTACTAACCTTATTGCTAATACAACACCTAAGGGAAGTAATCCATCGGATCCGTTTTGGGAGAAGGCTGAAGGACTCTTTCTTCAGTCAATTTTCTACTATGTATGGATGGAAATGAGGCCTGAGGAGAGAAACTTTAAATCAGTACTTAGGCTGATAGGTGAAGCAAAGGTAAGCGAGAAGGGTGAGCCTTCAAGACTTGATATCAGAATGCAGTATCTTTCGGATAACAATCCACTTGGGGAAAATCATCCAGCAGTAAAACAGTACAATAAATGTATGAGAGGTGCTGGAGATACAGTAAGATCCATTATCATAAGTGCTAACTCAAGACTTGCATTTCTAGAGAATCAGCAGGTGCTTGATATGCTTTCGCAGGATGATCTGAAGCTTGCAGAACTTGGTATCGGAGTAAATGGAGATGGTCAGACCAAGACAGCTCTTTTCTGTGTAATACCGGATAATGATAAATCTTATAATTTCATAATAGGAATGCTTTACACACAGATATTTCAGGAACTATATTATCAGGCGGATTTTAATTGCGGAGGAAGACTTCCTATCCATGTAACATTTATGCTTGATGAGTTTAGTAATGTAGCACTTCCGGATGATTATTGCAGTCTGCTTTCCACAATGCGAAGTAGGGAGATATCAAGTGTGATAATCATTCAGAACCTTGCTCAGATTAAAGCTCTGTTTAAAGATACCTGGGAAACAATTCCTGGCAACTGTGATACGCTTATCTATCTTGGTGGAAACGAGCAGAGCACGCATAAATATATTTCTGAACTGCTTGGAAAGGCTACTATTGATAAGCGTACCAATGGAGAAACAAGAGGCCGTCAGGGTAGTTCTTCAAGAAACTATGATGTACTTGGAAGAGAGCTTCTGACACCTGATGAAGCAAGAAAATTTGAAAATGAAAAGTGTCTTATATTTATACGAGGATTCGATCCTATCATGGACGAAAAGTATAAGCCAATGGGACATCCGGCTTTCAGTCAGACAGCTGATGGTGGAGCGCCAGCATATGTTCATACACGTTGCAGCAATACTACAGCGACTAAAGAATATGAGATCCTTACACCAGAGTCACTTAAATACTACGAAGGTCTTGCTGAAAAGGGCGAAAATGTATTTATAGACAAACTCAGTATGGATGAAATGACAATCCTAAGTGAAGTTGGAGTTCAGAGAAAGCTCATGAATAACGATGAAAAGGAAGCAAGAGCAAAGATGTACGAAGAGGTTGAATCCAGTCTTGAGTATGTTGATCCTGTTGCAGAGGAAGAGATAACCACGGATATGAAGAAGGTTATGAAGGAAGAAAAGGAGGCTGATAAGAAGGCTGGAACGGTGATTCCAGATAATTCCAAAGCTTCATCAAAGAAGCGTAACAAAGTTAACAGAAAGGCACAACAGCTTAAGTATCCTTCCGAAGCCTTCAGTGATGAATCAAGATATAATGCTGATCGTTTTGAAAAAGATCTGGCGGATAATAAGATAAGTGTAGAATCTGGTTCTTCAGATTCTGCTTCGAATGCTGATGGTGGTAAAGCCAGAGTAATCCATAGAAATGTTGGCCCTGAGGCAACTCTAATTGGAAATAAAAAGAATGAAAATATTGCGAAGAGTATTGATGCTGATGCTGAGAGAAAACGACGTATAGAAGAGTATAACAAACTTAGAACTGGAGAGATGCTTCCTGAACTTATTGGAAATGACACTCTCGTTAGCAGAATAGGTCAATGGCATTATTCGGCGGAACAGAAGGCTGAGATGCATACGGCGTTTGAGACTGGTATGTCATCTGAACTTATACTTGAATTCTTCTATCCTGATATGCCAGTAGTGGCAATGAGAAAGATTATTACAAGGTTTAAAGAAAATGATGGAAATATACTTCGCAATAAGTAGTGAAGCTTAATTTTGCGAAATGAATTAATACTACAACCGGGAGACGTCCCGTTCACATAGATAACTGAATACAAATCTTAGGTGGAGCATTTGCTTCAAATAAGTCGGAAACAGACAACCAATGATTATATGACAAGCATAGAGATTGCGAAAAAAGCCATATGATCTGAGGTTGTCTTTTTCTGTTCAAATGATACTTATCGACAATTTACGAATGAATAAATAAGGAGACGAAAATGAAGAATAAGAATAGGTTTTTTAAGAACATGAAGACAAAAGTTGTTTCACTCGCAGCTGTGGCTGCTGTAATTTCGACAATGCTTCCAAGTGTTGTATATGCGGCAGGAGATACTTCTTCTGTAACTGCACCACTGGACAGCCTTAAGACACTTGTTATCGCCATAATCGGTGCTGTAGGTGTGATCATTCTTGCAAAGAATGTAATGGAGTTTGCTCAGGCTTATCAGCAGCAGGATTCTTCCACAATGAACTCTGCACTTAAGGGTATAGTGGCCGGAATCATGATGGCAGGTATATCAACTGTACTTTCCTTCCTTGGATACTAGAGTTCTATCGGATATTCCGATAAAAGTACATGAAGGGAGTGAAGATAGATGGATATATTCAAACTTGGAGATAAAATCCTTGCACTTCTTGAGATGGTATTTGGCTTATGGAACAACCAGGTAAGTCTGGTATTTGCGATGCTGGGACAGTCACCTACATCATTCAAGGGTGGCGGTCCCTGGGCTGCCATAGAGAAAATCAATCCGCTGTTTGTAGCAGTTGGTTCTTCTTTGGTAGTTCTGTTTTTTGTAATCGGATTCTGTGCTGAGAGTGTAGATATAAAAGAAGATATGAGATTCGAAACGATTCTAAGAATGCTTATAAGAGTGGGAATATCAGAATGGCTTGTAACCAATAATGTAACGATTATGAAAGCATTCTTTACAACCATTGGAAATATAGTCAATTCGATGTCGGCTGGTAGTGTGTCGGAACTTAAGATCGACAGCGCCCAGGCAGATATAATAAAGGATCTCGGCTTTGGAGAGAGTCTTGTGATGCTGATACTTACAGCCCTGCTCTCAATAGTAATCATAATATGCGGATTCTTTATCATATATACAGTATATTTCAGATTTCTAAAGCTTTTGGTGATAGTTCCGCTTGGTTCTATTGCCTTTTCAACTCTTGGAGGAAACAGAACAGTAGCAAATACAGCAGCAACATATGCTAAGCATTTTCTGGCAGTGACATTTGAGGCTGTCACGATGGCTATAGCAATAGTGGTCTGTAATGCATTTATCAATGCAGGCCTGCCGACATTTACAGGAAGTTATTCGGACTGGGCACAGACACTTATATACCTGTGTGAGATGACATTTTCAATAGCTATGACTGTAGGATTTGTTAGAGGGGCTCAGAACCTGACAAGTAAGGTGTTTGGATTATAAGGAGGAAAAGCATATGCAGAATTTATTTGAGATTAAGGACTGGTTTGGTGAGACACAGAATGTATCGCTTGAGATAAACCAGTACATGAATAATGACAACATTTATATCGGACTTAGTCTTCCAAATGAGGAAGGAGAGTTTTACGGAGATGTGACAGTGAATCTGTCAAATGAGCTGCCACCATACTGTGGTTATCTTGATGTTGATGGTATTCCAAGTATCGAGGATTTCATCAAGGATAATAAGCTTGGTGAGGATACTGGTCTTAAGAAGCAGAGTGGGTTCGTAGAATATCCACTTTATATTTTTGATCCGGAGAAGCTGAGAGATATCTGTCCAAAGCAGACTGAAAGATATGAGAAGGACATGAGAGCAAAGGGTAAGCTCACAGATGTGGAGATGAACATTCTGACAGATAGGAAGGTGAGACCATGATTATAGAGATTAATAAGGATATAGATAAATATCAAGAGAGTATTGTTCTTGGTCTTACTGCAAGGCAGCTTATATTTTCAGTTGCCAGCATCATAGTTGGTGGTGGAATAGTTCTCCTTCTCTATAAGTATATAGGACTTACAGGGGCTGCATATGTGGCAGTTCCCTGTATAGCACCTATAGCACTTGAAGGCTTCTATTCGTATAACGGGATGAGCTTTATGCAGTACTGGATGAAGAAGATACATTTTATGATAGGCAACAGAACGTTGACCTATATTTCGACTGAAGGTGAAGCTGAAATTCAGAAGTATAAGCTTCAGGAGAATAATACTAAGGCAAAGAAGGGCAGAAAAGATATTAGTGTATCGGATGATGATACTAATATAGAAGAAAATAACAATAGCAATAAGGAGGAGTTTGAAGCTATGAAGAATAAGATGAAGAAGACTATTATTGGAACAATTATCGGTGTAGTGCTCGCTGTGATCGGTGCAGTAGCATACAAGTATTTCAGAGGGTAACTAAAGATAATATACCCACGGGTGGATGAGGTGGGCATTAACAGGAGGAAATATAAAATGGGAATATTTAAGGATGGCTTTAAGGAACTGAAGAAGGCCAGTGAGCCTCTCTACAGAAGTCCGAAGTCTATACAGGAAACAATAGAGATAATGGCAGTAGCTGAAAATGGAATATTTGAGGTTTCGAAGAATCATTTTTCCAAGAGTTATAAGTTTCAGGACATAAACTATACAACTGCCACAGAGAATGAGCAGATAGGAATCTTTGAGAGATACTGTAAGTTCCTTAATTCTCTGGATTGTAACTTTAAGATTACGGTCAATAATAAGAATAAGAACATGATGGCGCTTAGGGAGTATGTACTGCTTCCGTATACTGGAGATGCCTTCGATAAGTTCAGAAAGATCTATAATGATATCATTGAAGAAAAAATCATAGAGGGAAGACAGGGAATAGAGCAGGAAAGATATCTGACTCTCACAATCGAGAGAAAGAATTTTGAGGAAGCTAAGGCTCAGTTTGCAACCCTGGAAGCAACAATCCATAAAGCATTTATAGAGCTTGGTGCTGAGATAGTGCCTCTTACAGGGAATGAGAGACTCAAGGTGCTACATGACTTCTATCATCTAGGAGATGAAGAGTCATTTGACTTTGATATCAAGTCAGCTAAGAAGGTAGGTGCTGATTTTAAGAATGATCTCTGTAATGGAATGCTGAAGTTCTTTCCAGATCATTTTGAAGATGAAAGTAAGTTCTGCAGGGCGCTCTTCATAAAGAAGTATCCAAGCAGCCTTTCTGATAGGTTCATAAATGAAATTACATCACTTCCGGTTCATTCTATAACAAGTATTGATGTGGTTCCGGTTCCGAAGGACCTGACAACTAAAACGCTTCAGAAAAAGTATCTTGGCATTGAATCGGATATCATAAAACAGCAGAGAGTCCGTAATAGGAACAATGACTTTTCAACTGAGATATCCTATGCCAAGAGAACTGAGAAGAAGGAGATTGAGGAAATCATGGATGATGTCAGAGAGAATGACCAGTGCCTCTTCTATGTGGCAGTTACAATCATCATTATGGCAGAGTCCAAGGAAGAGCTGGAAAGCATGACCGAGACAGTTGAGACTATTGGAAAGCGTAACAGCTGCACCATAGAAACACATTTTCTGAAGCAGAGGGAAGCACTTAATACTGCACTTCCAATAGGCGTAAGACAGGTAGAGACAATGAGAACAATGCTTACTCAGAGTCTGGCTGTGCTTATGCCTTTTAATGTTCAGGAGCTGAATGATAATGGTGGTAATTACTACGGTATCAATCAGATAAGTAAGAATATCAATGTCGGAAACCGTAAGAAACTTATCAATGGTAATGGATTCGTATTTGGCGTTCCTGGATCAGGAAAATCCTTCTTCTGCAAGATGGAAATGGGTTCTGTATTCCTTCAGGGAGAGGACGAAATAATTATAATTGATCCAATGAATGAGTACTTCGATATAGCCTATACTTACGGTGGAACCGTAGTGAATATGTCGACATACACAGATAACTACGTGAATCCGCTTTCGATGGATGTCTGGAATCTGGATGTAAACGATACTAAGGGCTGGATCCGTGAAAAGGGTGAATTCATGCTTGGCCTTTGTGAACAGTGTATAGGTGACAGTCTTAACTCAAGGCAGAAGTCCATCATAGATAGATGTGTCAGAAAGCTTTATACAGATATAGCAAAGCTGCCGGTAGATGAAAGGTATATTCCAATCATGGAAGACTTCTATGATCTGCTCCTTTCTCAAACTGAAGAGGAGGCAAAGGATATAGCACTTTCACTCGAACTGTTTGTAAGAGGCTCCCTTAATATCTTCAATCATCAGACTAATGTTGATGTAGATAACAGACTTACTGTTTATGGTATCAGAGATCTGGGAACAGAGCTTAGTCCGATAACTATGCTGGTAATGATGGAATCAATTCAGCAGAGGATCGTTGAGAATGGTCGCAGAGGAAAAGCAACATGGCTCTATATTGACGAAATACATGTGCTTCTTAATTCTGAATATTCAGCCAAGTACTTGCAACAGCTTTGGAAAAAGGTAAGAAAACAGGGCGGTCTCTGTACTGGAATCACACAAAATCTCGTGGATCTACTTCAGAACTACACGGTTACAACAATGCTTGCAAACTCAGAGTTTGTAGCACTTCTGAAGCAAGCAAACACAGATAGTGCAAAAATAGCTGATGTAGTCGGAATATCTCCAGCGCAGCTCAGATATGTAACCAATACTGCGTCCGGCATGGGACTTATCAAATGTGGAAATGTAGTTATACCATTTGATAATCAGATCAGTAAGGATACAGATCTATATAAGCTTTATAATACCAATATCCATGAGAAGATTGCAGAACAGAAGGCAAAAGAAGAAGCTGAAGATTATCATGAGGATGATGTGAAGGAGCATAAACCAACAAAACCAGTTCAAAGGATAGATACTGCAAATGATGAGATAGATGTTCAAAAAGTATCATATGAGAAGGTAACAAAGAAACACTCAATGGGAACTTTTGTTGGATAGGGCAATAAAAGAAATCTGCGGAGCGAATATATATAATTTCGCTGTGAGAGGAGGATAACGTGAACCAGGAAGAAGCGAATATGATACTTCATAAGATGTCCCAGATTATTGATAACAGTCAGATGATTATACTTAATACGGTTCTTGAAGAGATACTTGCAGATAACAGAATGCAGGAACCTCAGAAGTCCTCTAATGATTTGCTTGATAATTTTATAGCGACAAAAAGACTCGAGGGAAGATCTGAAAAAACGATGAGATTATATAGGTTCACAATCAGTAAGCTTATTTCAGCGATAGATAAAAATGTGTGTACCCTTTCAACAGAAGATATAAGAAATTACCTTTCTACATATCAAACCGAGCATGGTATAAGCAAGGATTCCATAGACAATATGAGGCGAAATCTTTCAAGTTTTTACAGATGGCTTGAAGATGAAAACTATATATTCAAAAGTCCTCTACGGAGGATTCATAAGATAAAGACGAGAAAGGTTGTAAAGGAACCGTTTACGGATGAAGAGATAGAAAGACTGAGAGATGGCTGCAAATATCCGAGAGACCTTGTCATAATAGAATTTCTATACTCTACTGGGGTGAGAATCGGAGAACTATGTAAGCTTAATCGTAGTGATATAGACTTTGAAGAACGTGAATGTATCGTTCTTGGAAAAGGTGATAAAGAAAGGGTAACATACTTTGATGCAAGGACAAAACTTCATCTGATTGAGTACCTGAAATCTCGGGATGATAATAATCCTGCGCTATTTGTATCTATTAGAAAACCGGCAACAAGACTTGAAGAAGGTGGAGTAGAGGCAATGCTTAGGAAGTTAGGAGAAAGATGTAATGTCACTCGCTGTCATCCGCATCGGTGGAGACGCACATGTGCTTCTGCAGCCCTTTCAAAGGGAATGCCAATAGAACAGGTACAGAAAATGCTTGGTCATGAGGAAATCTCTACGACACTGACATATCTTATGATTACAGACTCGACAGTAAAGAGTTCGCACCGTAAATATCTGGGATAATAGCATTGAAATAGGTTAGTTCCATGTTATAATAGAGGTGTTTTTCTGAAACAAAAACTGTTTTGTTTCAGATGTAGCTTGTAAATGTTTATTACAGGATAATGAAATAAGCAAATCGGAATTTATCAGAAAATGAAGAATAGTTGAAATGGAGGCGCTATAATAACATGAAGATTGAAGGGAACCAGAAAGAACTGGATGCAATGGTAGAATTTCATAAGGGAAACCGTGTCGAG